>NZ_RQES01000018.1:300000-594082 GCF_004769405.1 Leptospira selangorensis | reverse complement strand
TTTGGCCCGGGTTACCATGCATTGAAACGGAAGCAATAGGGATGATCACCCCTTTGGTACCGTTATTTTCCATTTTATTTACATAATTATATCATAATTTACACGATTTATAATTTTACAAAAAATAGAGATACTTTTCGTAAATCCTTGTAAATTTCAAAGGTTATGTTAGAGTGGATTCAAATACAACAGAAGGCAGATTATGGCAGCCCAAAAGTTAGAAATTAAAAAAACTCATCTGGATTCTACCATCCGCGGACTTAAAGCAGTAGCTCATCCTGACAGATTAAAAATCCTTCTCCATCTTTCTAGAAAAGAACACAGCGTGGGAGAACTTGTAGACGCACTTGGTATCAGCCAATCAGCTGCATCTCAACACTTAAGCAAAATGAAAGAAGCAGGATACTTAGGAAGCAAAAAAGTTTCTAACCAAGTATTCTACTCTATCAAAGACGCAAAATTCAAAGCATTCGCAAAATCTTTACTTCAGATCTTTTCTAAGTAATTAATAGCTGTGGGGGGTCTTAAAGGCCCCTTTTATTCTTCTTTCTTTAACAGATCCACGTAATCCGCAATCGCAGTTTCCAAATCAGTAAATCCTTCCTTGTAACCGCTTGAGATCAGTTTTTGGGTCTCTGCCTTCGTATAATATTGGTATTTTGCCTTTAAACTCTCAGGCATTTCCATATATTCTATATTTTCCGATTTCCCTAAGGCCTTAAATAATGCGGAAGCGAGCGAATTCCAGGTCTCTGCTTGCCCTCTTCCTACATTATATAAACCGAATTTACGATTTTCCAAAAGAAATAGGCTGATCTTTGCAGCGTCTTTTACGTAAAGGAAGTCCCTTTTTTGTTCCCCGTCCTTATAGTCCGGGCGATAAGACTTAAATAATTTCAATTTTCCTTCGGATAAGATCTGTTCGTATCCTTTTAATACTACAGATCTCATATCTTCTTTATGAGCCTCTCCGAATCCGAATATATTGAAGTATTTCACTCCTGTGATCTTATCTAAAAATCCTTTTCTTAAGGCATATAGATCGAACATATGTTTGGAGTATCCATACATATTCAGCGGTTTGAGTGGATGGATCGGCGCCTTATCGTCATAACCGAATTGCCCTTCTCCATATGTGGCTGCAGAAGAAGCATATAAGAATTGGATCTTTTTACGCAAAGACTCTTCCGCTAGAATTTTGGTATATTCATAATTGTTTCGGATCAGATAAGAAGCATCCGTTTCCGTTGTGGAAGAACAAGCTCCCAAATGAAAAATATGAGAATAATCTTTTAAGATATCAGTAGTTTGGACTTTTTGTAGGAATTCTTCTTTTTCCAAATAATCAGTATATTCCAAACCTCTTAGGTTTTTCCATTTGGAAGAAGTACCCAAATGGTCTACTACAAGGATATCCGAAAGCCCTTGTTCGTTTAGAAGTCTAACTATATTACTTCCGATCAGTCCGGCCCCGCCGGTAACGACTACTCGTTTCATTCCCATTCTTCCATTTACCTAAATCGAATCCAAAAGTCTACCAAATCTATTCTCTACTTGTTTGGAGATTTTAGGATCTTCTTCTAGAACAGGAGGATACCAAGTTTTTAATCTTGCATCCACTAGGATCGGACCATGGAAAGAAATATGATTACGGATCACATTTGAATCCCCGTAAATGTCCGCTGCAGGTTCGAATCTAGTAAAAACATTCCAGATAAAATCATGATCTGATTTTGTTGCTTCTTCCGAATTATCTACCAAGAATACGAATAAAAATCCTTGGGTGATTGTTTCTTTACGAAGTGTTTCTAAAACTCCATCTCCTTTTTTGTATTTTGGTCCGGAAACTACCAAAACTCCCGGACAATACACTTTTGGATTTTTGAATTTAGAATTTTTAATATTAGAAGTGATCTTTGGTTTTAGCTTTTGGGTTTTAGGCCCAATTCCAAGTAGTACCGCCTTACTCCCTTCATTTACTTTCGGTCCCGTATAATCCAAAGTATCCTGGGAAATATTAGAGAAAATATGTAAGTCTGTCTCCGGTTGAAATCTTTCGAGTGCAGCAAGGAAAGTAGTTTTAAAATCCATCAAAGGAACATCCTGGTCGGTCACGATCAGGAATTTAGTAAGGGATAGTTGTCCTTCTCCCAAAATCCTAAGAGCACCCATGAATGCTTCTTTTTTATATCTTTCTTTTACGATTGCTGCTGCTAAAGAATGTACACCTGATTCTTCGTAAGCCCAAATCCCTTTTACCTGAGGCATTACTATCGGGAACATGGGGGATAATAAGTGTTGTAGATATTCTGCGATCCAATGGTCTTCTTGCGGAGGACGTCCAACAACTGTTGCAGGCCAGATCGCATCTTTTCGAGCGTAAATTTTATCCACTTCGAATACAGGATAATCGTGTTTTAAAGCATAATATCCGTAATGATCTCCAAAAGGTCCTTCCGGTCTTCTGATCTTAGGAGGGATTTTTCCGATTAATGCAAAGTCAGCATCTGCAACGATCGGAAGTGAACTGATCTTTTTGTTTTTTAATACTTTTAATCTTTCGCCTAATAATAATGAGGCAAGAAGGAATTCGCTAATCTCTTCGGGTAACGGTGCCACCGCAGAGATTGTAAGTGCAGGTGGACCTCCTACATAGATATGTGCCGGAAGTGAATTACCCTCTGCTTCTGCTTCAGAATAATGAAATCCTCCACCTCTATGGATCTGTATATGCATCCCTGTAAGTTTAGGTTCATGGAATTGTATCCGATACATTCCCAAATTCCCTTTTCCGGTTTTGGGACTTTCCGTATAAACTAAAGGTAATGTGATAAATCTTCCAGCATCCTTGGGCCAGGATTTTAGAGCAGGTAATTCTTCAATACTTTGTAACTCTGAATCCAAAATCGGACCCTTGTTTACTTTTCTAAGGCCTACCTTTAGTGCTGTCCAGGCAAGGGACCTTACTTCCCATACTTTTTTAGGAGTGGGAGGCATTAAATGTTTTGCTGTATATGCAATTTTCTGAATAAACTTTTCCGGATCTTCTCCGAATGCTATCTTGATCCTGTTTTCCGAACCGTATAAATTGGTAGCGACGGAAAATTTAGATCCTTTAACGTTCGAGAATAGAAGTGCCGGGCCTCTTTTCGCAACTACCCTTCTCTGGATCTCTGCGATCTCCAAGATAGGATCCACTTCTTCTTTGATCTCCAAAAGTTCTCCTTTTTTCGAAAGCTCTTTTACAAATTCGGAAGTGGATCGAATACTCATAGTTTTCCTTTATATTAATATGTTTAGTTTTCTAATCCTGGCAGAACAGCTCCGTCTTTAGCCAGGGTTTGTTTGATCTTTTTTGCAATAGAAGAAGGAAATTCGGTCTCCAAATTTTTCCAATTGCAATATTTGATCTCTATAGAAGGGCGAATTTTGTGAAAATTCTCCAGCAACTTCTTTTCTGATTTCGGGTCTAGTTCCGTCTCGGAAACAAAACCTTGGATCTTATGATGAGTGATTGTATGTTTAAATTTGATCCCGAGATCGGAAGGTTTCAGACTCCAATCCAAAATAGGATCAGAATCATACGGATTTTTTCCTTCGAAGGAAAAAGGTAGAGAATAGATTGTTTTAAAAAATCTTCTCTCAGGATAACGGATCAGAAGTATCCCTTGTTTCGTTTTTAGGATATAAAAACGAATATTTAAAGGGATTTCCTTTTTTTTCTTTTCGGTCTCCGGAATACTTTCTTGGACACCGTTTTGATATGCTAAACAATCGTTTTGAAGTGGACATTCAGTACATAAAGGTTTTGGAATACAAATGCGAGCACCTAACTCCATTACCGCTTCATTATGGTCTCCAGGAAATTCCAAATTTAAAAATGAATCCGCGATCCTTTGTAAAGTTGGATCGGCTTTAGGTCCCGACTCTTTGAATAAGACTAAACGAGAGAGAACTCTTTTTGCATTCCCATCTAAAACTGCAAAAGGTAAATTATAGGAAATGGAAAGAATAGCCCGAGCGGTATAAGGCCCAACTCCTGGAAGAGAAAGAGCTTCTTCCAAAGTTTTAGGGAATTGTCCGCCGAACTCATTCACTAATTTCTGAACTCCAGCCAAAAGATTTTTTGCTCTGGAATAATAGCCAAGTCCTTGCCAATAACGAAATACTTCCTCTTCTTCCGCGATCGCAAGATCTTCAGGTTTTGGAAATCGATGTATAAATTTTTCGTAAAGAGGAAGCATTGCTGCAACTCTTGTCTGTTGCAACATGATCTCGCTCACCCAAGTAGAATAAGGAGTTCTGTTTTTTCGAAATGCCAGGTCTCTTTTTTCTTGGATAAACCAATTTCTAAGTTTTAAATTCGTTTTGGGATCGAATTCGTAGGTCGGAAGATTGACTTCTTTTTGTTTCAGACCCGCGCGCATCTATCTGACTATCCAAGTCTTTTACTCCAGGGAGAAAAGGAGTTTTCGAAGCTGATTTGTTGGAATTCCTACAAAATTGTGAGCGGGATCTCCCCGCCCTTTCTGGGTGGGGGCTGGGTTGGTTGTACAACACTTATAACTTCGATATAACCAATCCCGCTATATCATCTTTTCACTCGGTTGACCTCCATGTTGTCGGTCACCGACTCGGCAAAGACGGTCGTCTTCTCGCTCCTACGGTCGCTGCGAAGGGGGCTGGTCGGTGGTACAACACTTATAACTTCGATTCAATCAGCATGGCCGGCCATATCATAAAAACCTCTGATCAGCAAGCATATTCCGAACAACGAATCTTTGTAGGAGCTCCTACACGCGACAAGGATGCGAAGGGGAAGTCCATCGCAGCCTCTTAACGTAATCGTCTTCTTGCTCCTGCAGTCGCTGCGAAAGGACCGCAGCGTTCGCGTAGCGAAAAGTCGCCCAAAAACCCTTACAACAAATATCCTCCGGAAACCTCCAAGTCCTGAGCGGTCACCCAAGAAAATTCATCTGATAAAAGATTTACAATTACCTTTGCAATATCATCCGGACTTCCAATTCTTCCCAAAGCAGTTTGATCCGCTAACGGTTGAATATATTCCGGATATTTATCGAATGCGCCTCCTCCAAGATTCGTATGCGTTGGACCGGGAGAGACTGCATTCACTCTGATTTTTCTCGGAGAAAGTTCTTTTGCGAGATACTTTGTCCAAGAAGTTAATGCAGCCTTAGATGCTCCATAAGCGGAATATCCTGCGAAAGATCCTCGACTCGCAGAACTGGATGTATTCACGATCCTTCCATTGTCTTCTATAAATCTAACAAGATCTTGTGTGATAAAGAATGGTCCTTTGAAATTTGTGTTCAATATCTGATCGAAATATTCTTCAGTGATATCAGCGAATGGCATTCCTCCTCCGACACCTCCGTTATTTACCAAGTAATCGAAAGTTTTTCTCTTCCAAATTTCTTCTAGGTTCTTTTTTACAAGCTCGATAAAACTTCCGAAAGAAGACTTTTGGCTTAGATCCAATTTAAGACAAACGGCCTTGGACCCGCTCTTCTCCACTTCTTTTACGACATCCTCGGCACCTTTTTTATCCGAATGATAAGTAAGGATTACGCCGATCCCTCTTTTTCCCAATTCGATCGCGGTATTTTTTCCGATACCGTTACTTGCTCCTGTGACGATTGCTACTTTCATAACGTCCTCCAATACCTTTGATCGTAGAGGATTTTATGATTATCGTAAAGATCGGATCATACCAATTGATTGCCTAATCCTACCGTACCATTAATAAATTAAAATGTTCCCAGGATTTCGCTTTAGAAAATACGGTTCTATTTTATTATGTTATAGAATGAAAGAAATCCTGAAAGAGATTGCCGAGCTTACAATTCAGGCAACCACAAAACCTACTAGGACGGAACTTCCTAAAGTATTACTCATAAAGGGAGAAGTATCCGAATACCAGTTAGCGGCGATATATGAGCCAATGATCGGATTAGTTGTTCAAGGAGGTAAAACAATCTCCATAGGAGAACAAACGATTCAATTAAAGGCAGCCTCTTATTTTGTAATTTCCGCAGATATCCCTGCCACTGGAAAAGTGCAACAAGGCAAAAATGGGCCTTATATATCCTTGGGTCTCGAATTGGATCAGGACTCTATTCTGGATTTATTAAATGACCTTCCTAAAGACCCTTCAGAAGAAAATATAGATAACGAGTTCGTAGCTTGCGAAGCTTCGCCTGAACTTTTAGAAGTTTGGGTCAGAATGCTTCGGCTTTTGAAAACTCCAGAACATATACCCGCACTTGCACCTATCTATGAAAGAGAAATATTATATAGAACTCTTCTCGGTCCCCAAGGGTGGCGTTTGAGAAAGTTTTGCCAAACCCAGGGCAAGGGGCCAAGTATATATCCTGCAATTCGTTGGATCCGAGAAAATTATATGGCCTCAATGGAAATTAAACGTTTAGCATCAAAATCAAGATTAGGCGTCACTACATTTCATAGACAATTCAAACAGATCACAGGCTTAAGCCCTATCCAATTCCAAAAACAACTTAGACTACTCGAAGCTAGAAAACTTTTAGTCCATAGTGCCTACTCCGCATCACGCGCCGCATATGAAGTTGGATACGAAAGTGTAACTCAATTCAATAGAGAATATTTCAGATTTTTCGGAGACTCTCCAATAAGAGATGCTTCCAATGTTAGAGAAAAAATTGCATTGACGAACTTATAAAACTCATAAAAATCCAGCGGATCCATTTTGGTGAAGAGAAAGAAAAAATGCAAACTTCCAAACTCAATCTTACCCTGGCGCGTGTAGTATTCGCTTCTACTGCTATTGTTTGTTTTATCGGTGTTTTATTAGAATTATGGTATGCTTATCATCACCAATCTTCTCTGCCGCCAAACGCAGGTTTCACTCGCACATTCGGACCGGGAATAGGCAGTTTACTCAATCAATTTTCCTTTTTTACCACTCAGTCCAATCTAATCTTAGGGATCACCACTCTAACTCTTGCATTAAATTTGGATCGGACTTCTTCATCTTTTCATATTTGGCGTTTGATAGGGGTTATAGATATCACGATCACTGGAATTGTTTTTAACTTTGTTCTGCAGACTGTTCCTAAGAATGATATTATTGCGGATACTGCAAGCAGACTAGAGCATGATATCGCCCCTATAATTGCAGTGATCGGTTGGATCATTTTCGGACCTGCAAAAACAGTCACTCTACGCCGAATTCTTTTAGCGGCCATTCTTCCTATCGCTTATGCAGCATTTACCTTGATCAGAGGTGCCATTATGGAATGGTATCCTTATAATATTATGGATGTCCCGCGTCTTGGTTATTCAGGAGTAGCGATAAATATTGTAGGGATCTTTGTTCTGTTTTTGTTAATTGCAGGCTTTTTGGCTTTGGTAGACAGACTTCTGTCTTCAAAATTTGCAAGAATCTCTTTCTCAAAATAATTAGAAGATTAAATTTCGCGAACCCCTTCTGGAAGGGTCCTCTAAAAAGATTTGCAGCTATCTTTGGATATTACAGCATCGGGTAAGTTATGCGTTTTGCCTATAAGAGACTGGTTCTCTATACTGTCCTCGTCCTTTTACCCGCAGCACATTTTTCAGACACAGAAATTACGCCAGCAGACAAAGCAACTCATCTTATAAAAATTTTAGAAGAACAGCACTATGGAAAAGCCAAATTACTTAACCGAAAATATTACTTAAACTCCTCAGAACGTTTCCTTTCCGAATTAGATCCTCAGGGTTTAATCTATCTAAAAGAGGACATGCAGAAATTTTCCTCGATGTTTAGAGAACATCAAAACTATTCCGAACTCAATTCTGCTCTTTGGGAAATAGCAATTAAATTCGCTTCTCATTTTCGCTATAGGTTATCCCTTTTTATAGAAATGTTAGATCAAGACTCGGAAGAAATCTCCGACGAGTTTAAGATATACACGAAAGGCAAAACTGAATACCAAAAGGACCTACCCTCCTTAAAAAAGAGATGGGCCAGTTATATAGAAAGTAAAACCTTACAACAATTTTTCGAAATCGGAAAATATAAGTCCTCCGAGGAATTCTCAAAAGCATTTCAGAAAGAGAGGAAAAAGATCAGAAGGTCTATTCTAAACTTCGAGATCTATAGATTAAGGAACAGTTTAACTTCATCCGATGAGATGATTGATTCGTTAGGTTCCGAGTTTTTAGATGCAATGTTAAAAGAATTGGATCCACATAGTGGTTTTTATTCTGATTCCTTTCGAAAAAAATTCAGATCTCCGGATCTTGACCAAGGTTTAAGTTTCGGGTTGGAATTCGAACATTCCCAATATGGAGATACGCGTGTGTCGCAAATTTATCCAGGCGGGGCCGCTTGGAATTCCGGAGAGATCCATAAAGGAGATAAGATAGTAGAGATACGTAATTCGATAAATTCCGATATAGGGACAGATGTAGCCGATATTTCCGCAGACGAACTTTACATTTTAATAAACCGTGAAATTTCTCGAAAAGCCTTCTTCAAGGTAAGAAAACTTTCCGGAAAAACGGTTTGGATCCAGCTCCAAAAGACAAAAAAGGATAAAGAAGAAGATTTCATTTTTACCCAGGTATTGGAAGGAGAAAGAAAGATAGGATATATCTATCTTCCTTCTTTCTATACAGATTCGGAAACGGACCAGCTTGGATGTTCAGAAGACATAGCAAGAGCGATTTTAAAACTTAAGCGCGAATCGATCGAAGGTTTGATCCTAGATGTAAGGGATAATTATGGCGGCTCTCTCCAGGAGGCTATGGATCTGGCCGGATTATTTATCGATGAAGGGCCTCTTTTTTTAGGTGAAAACAGTAATCGGGAATTGAATATTTTAAAAGATCCGAACAGGGGAAGAATTTATTCAGGTCCCTTGTTAATCCTACAGAATTCCCAGAGCGCGTCCGGTCCTGAATTTTTGTCTCATGCATTAAAGGATTATAATAGAGCCCTGATCGTAGGCTCTTCTTCTTTCGGAAAGGCTAGCTCACAAAAATTTTTAGCCATCAAAGAAGGAAAATACAAGATCGATAAAATAAAGTTAACTACAGGGCTGTATTACGGTTTGGATAGTATAAGCCACCAGCAAAAAGGTGTAACGCCTCATATAGAACTCCCTCAATGGAATAATTTTCCGCTTCGGGAAACGGATCTGGAAAATAGCCTTTTGCCAAACTCCATCTCCAAAGAGATTCGTTATGAAATTCTGCCGGAACTTCCTATTCGAACCTTGAAAAACAAATCATCGGATCGAATTGAAAAAAATCAATTTTTTCAAAAGATAGAATCCATTCAAAGCAAGGCAAAAAAATGGCTCTCCAAGCCTAAGGAAATTCCTCTAGATCCGAAAGATTTTTTCGAATTCTACCAGGAAAGGGAGAAAGTAATAACTCAAATTAATGAAATTTCAGTTTTCAAAAGTTCAATTTTCAGATCTGAAGTAACCTCTTTCGATAAAAAATCGATGCATAACGGTAGTTTAGAGAACCAAATATTCAAATCCAAAAAAGATAGACTCGAATCCGATCCGTATGTAGAAGAGTCATACAACATAATTAACGACTTCATAAATCATAATGAGGGAAAATAGCATGAAACACAAAGCAATGGTATGGGGAATCCTAGTAACTTTACTGGTTTTTTCCTTAACGACAAATCTAACTGCAAAAAGTTCAGCAGAGGCATTGAAATATTTAAACGAACTGACCGATCCGTTAGACAAAATATCGGCAGATCGTTTATCGTACATCCAAGCTTTGGCGCATAGCAATAGCAAACAAGACAAAGAAGCCAAAAGAGCCGCTATTATTACCTCGGTGGAAAAGGCTCTATTAAATGCGAACCAAGCCACAAAGTATGACGGAAGTTCCGATCTAAAAGATGCAGTCATCAAATATCTAAACGTATATTATACTGTTTTGAGAGAAGATTACGGAAAGTTAGTCGACCTAAAAGAGGCAGCGGAACAGTCCTACGATGCAATGGAAGCCTATATGCTTGCAGAGAAAAAAGCGGGTGAAAAATTGCATGAAGCTGCTGAGAAATTCGGCAAAGAACAAAAAGTTTTTGCAAAGGATAACGACATCACTCTTTACGAAAGTAAGGATAGAATGAGCCAACTATTAAAAAAATCGGGCGAGGTGATGAATTATAAAGATGAACTCTATCTAATCGATTTCAAACCTTATAAACAAGAATATTATCTATTACAAGCTCTCAAAGACCAGGATGTAAAGGCTATCGAACAAAGTAGAGAAACACTTTTAAAGTATGCGGAAGAAGGTCTTAAGTTGTTGGATAAGGTAGTTCCTTATGATGGAGATTCTTCCTTGATCCAAGCATGCAAAAACAACCTGAACTTCTATAAAATGGAAGCAAAAGACCAGGTCCCTACTCTAATCGAATTTCATATGAAAGAAGCTCGCTTCGATGCTTACAAAAAGAAATTTAACGAAAAAGACCCAAAAGATCGTACTCAAGAAGATGTGGATACTCATAATAAACTTTTGGGAGAAGTAAACACATTAGTCCCTACTTACAATAAGATAAACCAAACCTTAAATAAGCAGCGCGGTGTATTGATCGAGCAATGGAATAAGTCCAATAAAAACTTTTTATCCAAGCATGTTCCTAAAAAGTAATTAGATTCGAGGGTTTAAACCGTATGTGGAAGAGAAAAAATTTCTATTTTTCTCTTCTTACCACTTTCAAATTTCGCTTCAGTTGGAAATAAGATATCCGATTAACTGCAGAATCCTGAAAGTAAATTTTGAATCCTTTCTCATCCAGATCCGAGAGATTTTCTTTTTTGAATAGATCTCGGATCTTAAATTCTCCTATCTCAGTTTTCCATCCCTTCTTGCGAGCTTTGACCCCATTCCAAGGACAGATCTCTTGGCATATATCGCAACCATATACCCAACCATGCAAAGAATCCACATTCTCGGATCTATCTTCTATGGTTTTGTAAGAGATACATTTTCGAGCATCAATTTTGTAAGGTTCCAAAGCACCAGTTGGACAAGAATCTATACAAGCTCTGCAAGTTCCACATCTGTCTTTTGCTTGGACAGAAACAAAACTCAAAGGAAAATCCGTAAAAATTAAACTAATAAAGAAGAAGGACCCGTATTCTTCATGGATCAGATTCGTATTCTTACCGATCCATCCAAGGCCTGCTTCTCTCGCTAAAATTTTTTCGGGAACAGGAAGAGAGTCTACTCCTTGTCTGAATTTTTGATTCGGAAACTTCTTCTTTAAAAATTCCAGTAATTCGGAAGCTTTTTTACGGAGAACAGAATGATAATCTTCTCCCATCGCGTATCTGGAAAATCGGTATGGTAAATCCAAGTTTTCATATTCGGGATCATTATATAATGCGCCCAGAGCGATTACTGATTCAGGTTTGAATCCAAGCCCCTCCAGTTCTAGTCGAAGGTTCATGTTTTTAGGATACCAATCCATATTTCCATGACGACCTTCTCCCACCCAATGAAGGATATTCTCCTTGTCCGCAGAAGGAACGGAAGCGGGACCGACTCCGAATAATTGGAATCCATTCGTCTCCGCGATATCTTTTAGTTCATTCAGAAGTTCTTTACTTTCGAGAAGCATATCTTATTCTTTCTTTATGCAGGAAGGAGAAGAAACATCCCTATATTCCATATCAGGAGGGATTCCACTCCAAGAACTTTTAACTGCGGCAAAAGAAGCAGGCCTGGATCTTCCTACTGAAAGAACAAGACCCTTAGGTAGGATTTTACTCGCGGGACTTTTAGGAGCACTACGAGGTTTTGATGAGAGAGGACTTTCTCCCTTCTTACCTACTCATAAATACATCTTTGCCGAGATCGTTTCCGATCTTACTGATGCCTATTCAATCCTATCCCAAGAATCGGATGAAAAAATGATTTTACAAGCAGCTTGCGATTTCGGGATCAAAAAAGTATATCACCTTGAATGGAAATTATACTCTTCTAAAGACTTATTCTAAGTTCAAACTGCAAAAAATATAATAGCGGAGAAGGACACAAGCACCACCGCTTCTAAAAGGCCTGCTCCGAAATTTTGATCCCTTTCTATTTCTTCCTTTAATGTGGAACCGGGTAATACAACCCAGTCCGCAAAAAAATGTAAAATAGGAATGATTATAAATGCAAGTCCCAGATCCAAAAGTAATAAGATCCCTGTTTGGTATAAGGATTCAAATTCTCTAAATAATGCTCTTGTGAGTAAGATACCGATCGCAAGTAATGCTCCTGCAAATGCAGTTCCTGCTGCCAGGTTCTGTTTTTCTTCCAACTCAGATCTTAGTTTATAAGGGACCCAAAGTTTATAATATATAGAGAATAAGATCATTCCGATCTGACCCACGGAGAAAAAAATCACAGAGATGATTGATCCTATGATCGTTTTTTCCACGAGAGGAGAAACTGCGATTCCTAATCCTTGTGGGAAAACCTTCTCTCCTATATCTCCATTCAATGCAGCAGCGATAAAAAAGGAACTAGCGATCGTTCCTCCGAACAAAACGGAAGCAACGGCTAAATTCCTTTTTTCATAGATCTCTTCGATTGCATCTATCCCACCGAGTATCAATCCGTCGTTAATCTTTTGGGAAAGTAGAAGGAGTACCACTCCTAAGATAGAAAAGGAAGACACTTGGAAAAGATCTCCGAGCAGATCTCCTTTTTCTCCAGGGTGGGAAACAATAGTGATAAATAATATAATGACCCCGATATAATAACCGGATAAACTTAAGGCCAGAGCGCTATTATCGGATTTTACTAATTCCTCGTCTAACTTGCGAGGTTCCGTCCAGTCCTTAAGTTTTTTGCCGATGTAAAAGACTAAAAAGCCTAAAACGAAAAAGGCAAGATCCTTACCTAGTAAAGAAATATATTTCCAAACGAAATCCATGCACGACAGATTACTATGCTTGGGTTAAAATTTCATAGCCTTTTTCAGTGACTAGAATGGTATGTTCGAACTGAGCGGACCATTTTCCGTCCCTTGTGGTCACAGTCCATCCATCCTTTTTAGAAAAGATCACTTCCCAGGTTCCTAAATTCACCATCGGTTCTATAGTGAATGTCATTCCAGGTTCTAATTTGGCTAGTTTGCGGCCGGAACGGTAATGAGGAATTTGTGGTTCTTCATGAAAACCTCTTCCTATTCCGTGGCCCATTAGATCTTTAACGATCCCATATCCTTTCGGAGTCAGGTAATCATCAATCGCATTTGCGATATCACTTACACGATTTCCAGGTTTGACCTGTTCTATTCCAATCCACATAGCACGTTCTGCGTCTTTAACAAGACGTTCCACTTCAGGAGAAGTTTTGCCACCTACTATAAAAGTACGAGAACTATCTCCATGATATCCATCTACGATAGGAGTAACGTCTACGTTAACGATATCTCCTTCTTTCAAGACATCAATTGCCTTTGGAATGCCGTGGCAAACGACTTCGTTGATAGAAGTACATACTGATTTCGGGAAACCCTTGTAACCTAGAGGCGCCGACTTGCCTCCATTCTTCTTAGTGAACTCTTCGCAGAGATCATTGATCGCAAGGGTACTTATACCGGGTTGAATGAATCCGGATATATAGTCAAGAAGCGCGGCGGCTAATTTGCCCGCCGCCCTCATTTTCTCGATTTCAGTCTTGTTCTTGATGTAGATCAAGAATGGATTAGAAGTCGGTTGGTCTAACCGTAGTGCGTTTGTTCGCCTCGGTACGTTTTAAAGCATCGTCGATCAGTCCGTATAACTTTTCATTCAAGCCATCGACCGCGTCTCCGGAAGTCATAAAGCCTTTAGATTTGATATAAGCTTTTACCTTGCTTGCGACGATGAGGGTATCCTTTTCAGCGCTTTGAGCCATGGAATTCTTCCTCTTAACAGTAGTTTTCTTTTTTTGTACCATACGAACGAGCTTTGGGAGCTTCTCCTTATTCCATCCCGAGACTTTTCCGGAACGTGTCAAATTTACTTTGATACGTTTCCAGATGCCTCGAAAAAAGGAATCATTTTCGGAATGCTACCCTACAATTTCAGTTTTTTATTAAAAACGAAAGGTTCCCCTTATGAAATTTTTTGCATGTCGTATAATACAAGTGGGAACGAGACATATTGGGGAAAAACATTGGGGTCAAGAAAAAAATCATCCCTTTTTCACCGTCTCGTTTTGAATGATAGTCTGGACCAAAGAAGTTTCGAGCCCTAATTTTTCAGCGATCGTCTCTGGTTGCCAATGGAAATTATGAAATAAATTCAATACCGTTGCTTTCTTTCTAGCTACTAAGGGATCTTGGCCTTGAGTCTTACCAGATTTTCCCCCGCCAGTCTTGGATATATTGGTTTGCACCACATCCATGAATGTAGAAAGTTTTTCGAAAGTATCTTCTGCTTCCGAGAGTAGACCTTCTAGGTCGTCCTTAACTGATAGAGCGCCTTCTTTCATATCATCCAATCTTTGTTGAAGAGTGCTGATCTGTTTATGGCGCTCTCCTAACTCAGACATTAGGTCTTCTATCTTATCGAACTTAGCTTCGACAGAAAGGATCTCTTCTTTTCTGCCAGCGAGAGTCTCGAGTCTATCATCTGTTTTCTTAAGAGTTTCTGCGACTTCTCTTTCTCTAGCTTCGATAACGGAGATCTCTTTTTCCATCTCACGTATTTTTTGAGCTAACTTAAATGAATTCTCTTTATGACCTTGGCTATCTTGGTCAAGTTGTTTGATCTCTTCTCTAACCGATACCACTCTGCCAAGACGATCTTCTAAATCCAAGAAGCGGGACTCCATTTCGAATGCCCTCTCTCCTGCTTCGACCAACTTGCGATGAGTATCGTTCCAATGAGAAGATTCTTCCATGATCCTTTCGAATTCTTCTTTTAAAACTTCCGCTTTTTCCTCTATGGAAAGAATTTCCGAACTTCTTTCTTCCGCCTGAGAGATACGAGTCTCCAGATCTTCTTGTACTTTTTTGATCCGAACTAAGTTTTGGTCCAGATCCTCGTACGTTTTTTCGGTATGGTTTGCATCTTCCAGAGCTTCTTTCATCTCGGAGACAAACTCCTCGGAACGTTCTATAATTTCTTTTACATCTAAGAAGAGCGCAGAACGTTTTTCTGCATCCAATATCCTCTCAGAGATATCATCCACGGAAGAACGTAGTTTTTCCGCTTCTTCTTCCAACTCGGAGAATAAGGAACGTTTTGCGTCTTGGATCTCTGATAGATCTTTGCGAAGATCGACTTGAAGAATACGATATTCTTTTTGCGCCTTCTGGAATTCTTCCCTTCCGGTTTTTAGGAATTCCTCCGAAGATTCTTCGGTTTCTTTCAGTAAATATTTTACCTGATTTTGGAATTCTTTCATCTGGCCTTCGCTTTCTTTGATACCGGAATCCAAAGCTTCTTCCAGATGTCGTTTTACGTCGGCTAAATGTTTTGCGATCCTTTCTTCTAATTGGCCTAATTGGATCTGGCCCTTATCTAAAAGTGCAGACAATTGTCTGTTGATCTTGGAATCGATCGTATCGTTCAGACGATCTATTTTTTCTTCCTGTCTTTCGAAGAAGTCTTGGCCGGACTCTTTCAATTTGTCCAGAACGACCCTTGCCTGCTCTCCAGCCTTTTCCAACTGGGATTCGGTGGAAGTACGGATCTTCTCCGCTTGCATTTCTAAAAGTTTTTCATTCTTGCGAAGAAGATTTTCAAATCTTTCTCCCACTGCAGAATATTCCACTTTTACGTTCTCTACGCTAGTAATTGCTTCGGCTTTCAAGTCTTTGAAACGAGATACAAGATCCTCTCTGACCTCATCTCCCTCTTTCTGGAAGTTCGCCTTGTATTTAGATACGAATTCTTCGATCTTATCTTTTTGTTCCGCATAAGATTTGGAGAATTCTTCCAGATATTCTGCGCCTTTAAAATGGATCTGTCCCAGTCTTTCTTCCAATCCACGAATTGCATCCATGGTATGATTTTTCTGGGATTGCACATCTTCTTCCCAAGACCGGGAGAAATGTTCGAATCTTCTGTCCATTTTGCGGAACTCGTCTTCGATAGAAAGACCGATCTCGCTTACCTTGGATTCCGCTTCTGCCAGAATATCTCCGGCTGTTCCTTCCAAGGCTTCTCTGATATCTTTTACATAAGAATCCATTTCTTTCATCCGGGTAGAAACCTGGACGTCGAAAATTTTTACATTTTCTCGGATAGAATCCCACTCGGAACGGAAACGATCCGAATGAGAAGCATGTAATGCGCCTACTTCTTCTTCCAAAGAAACTTTTAGTTCTCTTACGGAACCATCTATCTCTTTCATTCGAGTAGAAAGTTGAGAAGAATATTCCTTAACGTTTTCTTTAATAGTTTCCCAGTCCGCACGGAATTTTTCCGCCTGAGAGTGTTGCAGAACTTTTAGTTCTTCTTCCAGAGATTCTCTGACTTGGTCCAATTTAAGTTTGGATTTTCTTTCTTCTTCTGAACGAGAAGATTCTAGAGCGGAATGGAATTCTTTTAATCCGGAAAGAATTTCCTTTCTCAGATCTTCCGCTTCTATCCTTAGGCTGCTCGAAATACGATTAAATTCGTCTTCGAAAGAATCTATCTGACGCATAAGATCCGCTTTGCGAGAATCCGCTTGTTTGAGTAATTTATTTTCAGCTTCCAAATATTTTTCTTGGAAGATATTGATGGAGTCGTTGATCCCTTCCGCTTGGCGTCTGGTCTCGTTTAAGATCTCATCGCGTCTAGTTAAGGTCTCGAGGCTCATTCCTTCTATCTCTTTACGAATTGCCTCGATCTCAATACGAACTCCGTTTAAGAATGCTTCTTTAGAATGAACTACCTGCTCTAATACTTGATCGTATTTTTGGCGAATGACTGATTCATTACGGGAGAAGGTTTCCTCTAACTTACGATCCGCAAGTTCCGCCTTCTCATCCACTCTAGTTTCTAAACGATCAATTTTTTCGGACACGGATAAGAATGCAGTCTGCATACGATCCGTTCTGGCATCTATATCTTCTTCTTTTACTTTAACGGATTCAAGAAGGGACTGAACTTCTTCGCGAGCATTATCTACTTTGCCTACGGTCTCATGATATAATGACTTGGTCTGGGCTTCTAATCTTTGGCGGAAAGCTTCTCCCAATTCTTCTAAACCGGATTCGATACGATCCGCTTTAACTTCTAATAATCCTTCCAGCTCAACAATTTTAGAAGCAAGTGACTGTAGAATATCGTCCGAGCGGAAATTGAGTTTTTCTTGGAATGCTTCCAGCAGAACTTCTGCCTCGGAACGAAGTTCTTGGATACGATTTCCAATCCCATATACTTCTTTTTTGCCAAGCTCCAATCTTTGTAATCCATCTTGGATGGACTGGGACTCTTGGCGGATATCGGAAGAAAGATGAACTACTTCTTTTAGATCTAATGTAACTGCGTTTAAAAAATCCCGATTGGAACGAATTGTATCCAGTAACTGTCTGGATTCTTCGTTAAGGCCTCTTACCTCTTCCGCAAGTTTTCTGGTTTGTTTTAAACTGATCTCCAGTTCAATTCCAGAATCTTTTACGGATTGGATTTTTTCCAGGGCAATCTCTTGTAATTCTTCCTGGAGTTTACCAGTATATCTTTTGATCTGGCTGAGCTTATAATTCGACTTGTCCATCCTGCGAAGGAGGATCGTAATGCCTACACTGGCTAAAAAGGGTAAAAGAAGTTCTAGGCCCATACTTAGAGTTTCACGAAGATTCGATGAAGAAAACTCTTCAAAGAATTATGTCGCATCAAATGGATAGGAATACTCGCGAGCAGGGGAATAAATCAAGAATTATTTCTCCAATCCCCAAAAAAAGGCCGTATACGGCGTTTGCAGGCATTTATGACGGGGTCATGAAAAGGGCACCATATAGAGATTGGGCTAAGATGATTTTGGAATCTTATCAGATCGGAACCCAAAAAATCCACCCGAAAATCGCATTAGATTTGGGCTGTGGAACCTGCAAAATTTGGAAATTCCTACCTGCTTCTACAGAACTTTGGGGAATCGATAATTCTCCTGAAATGCTCCAAATCGCCGATTCTGAACAAATTAGAGGGGTCCGTAAATTAGGAGACCTTCTCTCCTTTCCCAAATTGAACAAATCTTTTGATCTGATTTTCTCAGTACATGACACTCTGAATTATTTCCAAAGAGAAGAAGAACTCTCTCGGGTATTTGCCCAAGTTTCAGGGGTTTTAGAGAAGAATGGGGTCTTCTTTTTTGATGTAAGCACCTCCGAAAATTTTCGAAAAAATTTTCAGAATAAGGTCCTAAAAGAGACCCACGGGAAGACAAAACTCGTCTGGAAGAATGAATTTAATCCGGAAACTTCCATTTTAAAGACCAGTTTGGAATTTTCTGGACCAGGAATTTCGGAGCTGGAGGAACATTTTCATAGGGCCTATCCTCTCGAAACTTGGTCGAAGCTACTACAAAATTCAGGCCTAGAAATTTTAGGAATCGGCTCGGATTATGAGGCCTGGGAAATTTTTCCCAAGGCAAATTATTGGAATTTTATGTGCCGAAAAATTTGAGCCGCTTGTTTGGTTAATAGACTGGAGTTCCTACCCTGTTTTATTGTTGGGATGCTCTAGTTTTAGGAGTCTATCTAAGTAAACAAGCTGTTACCTATGGCCAAATTAACGATACAAAATAAACACGGAATCGTTCGTTTCGAAAATCAACTTCTGGACGGATACGAAAAAGTCTTTGATGAGATTTCGGAACAGGCTTCCAGGGCACATATCCAAAACCTAACTTTGGACATGACCCCCACCAAAAAAATTACTTCCAGCGGTGTTGCAAAACTACTCACTCTTAGAAACCTTTTGGATCATTTCGGAGTGAAATTAGAGGTGGTGAATCTTCAGCCTACTCTAATGGATGTACTCCGTAAGTTCAAAGTGGATACAATGCTACGCATCAAGGCATAAATCCCGGGAAAAAAAGTTGCATAGGCTTTAAGGCCCGAAAGAATAACTTTCGTGGCCTCTCTCCAGGTATCCGATCTTTCTAAATCCTATTTCGGGAAGGTCGCAATTTCTAATCTTAACTTCTCCATTCCGAAAAATAGGATCACAGGTTTACTTGGTCCTAACGGCGCAGGTAAAACTACTGCGCTCAGAATACTCACAGGCTTCGTACAACCGGATAAAGGATCCGTATCACTAGACGGAGTCTTATTAGAAAAAGATCCTCAAAGAATAAAACAAAGATTAGGTTATCTTCCAGAATCTTCCGCGATCTATCCGGATATGACTGTGGGGGAATATTTGGATTTTATAGGAAATGCGAGAGGAATGGAAACTTCCTTCTTCAAAAAAAGAAAAAAAGAAGTATTAGAACTTTGTGATCTAAAATCCCAAACTTTTTCTTTAGCAGGGATCCTATCCAAAGGTACAAGACAAAGATTGGCGTTGGCTGGAGCATTACTTCATGATCCGGATTGGATCGTTTTAGATGAGCCTAGCTCAGGTTTAGACCCTATACAAATTTCTCATTTCAGGGACTTACTAAGAAATTTAGGAAAAGATAAAATAGTATTATTATCCACTCATATCCTATCTGAAGTGGAAGAAACCTGCGATCACGCATTGATCCTGGATAAAGGAAATTTAGTCGCCGATCTACCTGTTTCTGAATTTAAAAGATCAGATTCAGTTCTTCTAATAGCCAAAACAAATAAAGAAACCTTGGGAAAAGTATTAGAAGGCAAGAATATACAAATTCTATCTTCCGAAAAAGAAAGTGAATATACTAAGTTCAGATTAGAATCCACTTCTCTTAAACCTGAGGAAATTTTCGAGATCATCCGAAAAGAATCATTTCCTATTTTAGAATATAAGATTTCCCAAAAATCTTTAGAATCAGTCTTTCAGGACCTGGTTTCCGGCTAAAATATGAAACTTCTCAACTTACCTCCGGGACTCGTCTCTGTTTTTAAAAAAGAATGGTTCAGTTATTTTAATACACCGATTGGTTACGTTTTCTCTATCCTATACTTATTCTTATCTTCCTTCTTATTCTTTTACGGTTTGGGAGAAGGTTCCTTCTGGGACAGAAAAGTTGCAGGTATGGAAGAATACTTCGTGTGGACTCCCCTTTTATTCGTCGTATTTGCTCCTGCGATCACGATGAGGCTTTGGTCCGAAGAAAAAAGATCCGGAAGTTTAGAGATCTTATTCACTTTACCTATCTCCAAATGGGAAATCGTCGCTGCAAAGTTTTTAGCTGCCTGGTCGTTTTTAGGATTCACGGTTTGTTTAAGTCTTAGCATTCCATTTTTTATCTGGGCATTCGGGGATCTAGATTTAGGGATCGTATTTGCAGGATATGCAGGCTGCTGGTTGCTCGGTGGGGCTTATATCAGCCTGGGGATATTTCTTTCTTCTTTCGGAAGAGACCAGATCAGTTCTTATATTCTCACAGTTCTTGTTTGCCTTTTCTTTTTTCTACTGGGAACTCAACCGGTTTTAAAGTTTTTCGGAGGTGGTCCTTCCGCTTTCGCGTATCTATTCGCCTTATCTTCTCATTTTGAGTCATTTCGTTTAGGGATATTAGATCTTTCGGATACACTTTACTTTTTTAGTTTTATCGCTGCAAATCTAGCGGGGAACGTTTTTTTTCTCAGGAGAAATTATCCATGAGAGAATTGCTCCGGCCTTTATTAGAAATTTCTAAATCTCCCTGGTTCGGGCTCGCGAACGGCATTTTACTCTTTGTTCTGTTGAATGGGATCTTCTCCACAATTCCATGCAAGGCTGATCTTTCCAGATCGGGAAGATTCCAGATCACTACGAGCACCATAAAAGTATTAAAAGAATTAGATGATCCATTGTATATAGATGCTTTTTATTCTTCAGAGATCCCCGGAGAATATAAAGCAAGAGCAGAACTTAGCAAAGAATTATTAAAAGAGATCTCTAAAATCGGAAAGGAAAATATTTCTTTGCGATTCTATAACCCTTCTACCTTGGAAGAAGATGTTAGAAAAGCAATGGAGCTTGGATTAGAGCCTCAAATCCTACAACAAACTTCCAGGGATTCAGCATCAGTCAAACAGGCGTTTATGGGAATCGTTCTGACCCTGGGTCATAAAACGGAAGTTTTATCTTTTGCATTCTTCACGGAAGATTTAGAATACCAGATCTTAAATTCTATCCGAAAGATGCAGAGACAGGACAAGGATTCGGGAATTGTTCTTTTAAAATCTCCAGGAAATCTTTCTTTCCAAGAACAAGGTTCTCCCAAAGACAGGATAGAAATTTTCGCAAGAAGGGTTTTGAGAGGAGAATATGGTCCGATTTTAGAATTGGATCTGGAAACTGAAGATCTTCCTCCGGAAACCGAAGTGGTATTATGGATTGGTGGGGGAACCCTTTCTAAAAACACGGAACGTAAAATAGACCAGTTCATTATACAAGGAGGAAGTTTTATCCTCCTAGCTAAAACAATGGAGTTCAAAACAAACTCTGAAAGAGGTAGTTTCGGACTTCTTTCCGGAGATTTAGGAGCAGGCCTTGCTCAAAAAAATCCTGACTCAGAAGAAATGGTCCGATTTTTAGAACATTATGGAATTCGAATCAACTATGATATCGTTTTAGAACCGGATCATTCTCTGCCAATGGGTTCCGTAATAGAAATTGAACCTGGAGTTTTAGGAAAATATCCTTATCCACCTTGGATCGTTCCGGACCAAAAATCAAAGACTTTAGATCCAAATAGTCCATTTACTAAAAACCAAGAAAGTCTTTTAGTTCCTTGGTCTTCTAGTCTGAATATTCTTCCGGAAAAACAGAAAGAAGTACAATTTACCGTTATAGCAAAAAGCGGAACAGATGCGGAATCCAGAACGGAACCGATATCACTCGGAGAAAAACAAATCCTTTCCACCCCGATCCAAGCAAACGGCGGGCCTTTCCTTTTAGGTGTTTATGCGGAAGGAAAATTTAGTTCTTATTTCCCGGACAACAAACAAGAAGGTCCGCAGTCACAAAAAAAATCAGTCAAAACAGGTCGGATCTTAGTATTCGGTTCTCCTTATTTAGTTTCCGATCTTCTGGCATTTCCGGAATTTTCGGAAATCCTGAAAAACTCGAATATTCCGTTTTTATTAAATGCGATAGATATACTCAAAGGGGAAACGGATCTATTAGAAGTCCGCTCCAAACAGTCGGCAGTTCTAAAACTAAAACCTTTGCCGTTCTTCTTAGAAACATCGATCAGCCTATTTCATTTATTCTTGGTTCCTGCTTTATTAGCTCTTTATGCTTTCCGTAGACTAAAAAGAAGGAACGGATAATGGATTTTTTAAAATATTCGGACCTTCTCCGCAGAACATATAAAGAATATCCGCAAATCCTATTATTTTTTGGAAATATAGTTTTAGCCATTTCACTTTTAATCGCAAAAGATCCTTGGGACTGGTTCAAAAAGACGTATCAAAATTCTGAAAGTTTCTACAAAACCAAATCGGAAGAGATACAAACGATTATCAGTGGTCGTAAAGGACAAGAAAGTATCCTGAACAGGAATCTGGATGGATGGACGGTTCAGTTGCCTTCGGGGTTAGTTCTGCCGGGTGATTCCGCCAGAATTGAAGAATTGATCCAAACCTGTTTAAATTTACGTAAATTCACCTTGCTCTCAGAATCTAATTCAGTTTCTAAAGAAGAATTCGGATTAGGGGGAGATGAACCCGTATTAGAGCTCAAAGATGTTTCCGGAAATTCTTTAGGAAAAATCCTAATAGGAGCACCTGTCAGAAAAGGTTCGGGAACTTATATCTTGGATGAAAAAAATCAGATCTGGTTAGTTAAAGAAAATTTAAAATCAGTCACAGGTGGCGGTAAATTAGATTTTTTCCTGAGCAGATCTTTGGTTCCTCCCTTCCCTTCTAGAGAAAAAGTTTCAGAGATCAAGATCTCCGGACTTTCTTCCATAAATTTTAACTTAAGTAAACAAGGTGAAAATTGGATCTTAGAAACTTCCGGCGGACAGATCGTCGCTTCTTCCGAAGAAGTAGAAAACTATTTGGAAGAGATCAAAAAACTAAGTGCGGATGAAGTTCTTTTGGAGAAGTCGGAAGATCTTTCCCCGGTCCCAAAAGATAGAAATTTTAAAATAGAGATCATTACTAGTACGGATCGTTATATAGTTTCTCCGATCGGAATGACTAAATTAGGAAGTTATGTTTTCCAGAGAGAGGGCCTAAGTTACAGATTGGTTTTGGATCCCTGGAACCTGGAAAGGATTCTACAAAAGGATCTCGCAGACTTTTCTAGCAGGTTTGTTTCCCCCTGAACGGCTTAGAATCAATGGTTGACACTCCGAGGGGATAAAAGTTTCCTTCCTTAATACTACAACCTTACAAGGAATTCGTATGGCATTAATTGAAGAATTGGATCAGCAGGGGAATTTTCTATTTCGCTGGAGATCTTATATACCAGGATTTATTCTTCTTCTTTGTCTATACTCCTTAAGCAAGTTCGAATTTTTAGAAGATTCTTATGAGATCAACTTATACTACGCCGGTGCTTGTTTTCTAGTAAGTTTACTAGGTTTAGCAGTCCGTTGTTTTGTAATAGGTTATGCTCCTGCCCGCACTTCCGGTAGAAATACGAAGGAACAAGTGGCTGATGTGGTCAACCAAGAGGGAATTTATTCCTTAGTTCGCCATCCTCTTTATCTCGGAAATTTCCTAATGTATTTAGGACCTGTTCTGTATTTCAGAGATATACCTTTACTTCTGGTATTTTCATTATTTTTCGGATTCTATTACGAAAGAATAATGTTCGCGGAAGAAAAATTTTTAAGAGATAAGTTCGGCCAGGACTATCTAAACTGGGCGGACAAAATCCCTGCATTCATTCCTAAATTTTCAGGTTATGTAAAACCTAAACTAGGTTTCTCTTTCCGAAATATTCTTAAAAGAGAATATCCGAGCTTATTCGGGATCCTGGTGATCTTCGTAGTATTTGATTACGCGGCAAGTTTTAAGATCGGATTCGGAGATTGGAAAGAACCTTGGGCAGTGATCACTGAGCCGCAGATCTGGGCATTCGGAATCGGCGCTGCATTCTATACGATCGTTAGAGTTATAGTAAAAACCACCAAGTGGTTGGTGGTAGAAGGCCGTTAATTTCCGGCCTTCTTCTTATCTTCTCAAGCGTTCGCAGTATATTCCAAATAAGATTTAAACTTCTCTCCGTCCTTGGTCAAAAAGATCGGGGTCGGGTATTCTCTTTTTAGAGGAAGTAGCGCGAAACCTTGGTCGTAAAAAACGATCTTCTCCACTTCATTCAGTTTATAACTAAATTCCGAATTTCTAGCTTGGAAAGTGAATCCGCCCGGGATCTCTCTAATACTCCCCTTTCCCATTCTTCTAAAACCTTTTAAAGTTTCAGGACGGATCTTCTCTTGGAGAGCTTCGTAAGGTAATCTTCCGGAAAGATCTAGGAATAATACTCCTTCCATGGACCATTCTTCTTCTTTAGGGATTTTAGGTTGAGTGCGTTCAGGCTCAGTTACCATTTCTAAAATTTCTCCCCTTTTTGGTTCATCCCAAATCTCAGTTCCGAATTCTTCCCCCTCCGAAACCTCAGGCTCGGATCGAGATTCAATTCTTTGCCTTTCGGAAAGAGGGCGGATCTTTCTTTCTTCTGCAAATGCCTGATCCATTTGGGAATAGATTTCAGATCGTCCCTGTTTTTTAAGAGAAGCTAAAGTATCTTGAGAAATTTTTTTCTCTCTAGCTGGAGGCAGGTTTCCCGGACCGACGCTAAACTCTTTTTTAGAATTTGGCTGGAAGGAAACATAAATAAAGCAGAGAATTCCTACTAAAATGAGTGCTAAGGCAATATAGAGCATCATTATATGTATCTATCGGATTCGTCCGTTTCTGAAGCATTTTTCGGGCGGTTTTTCTCCTTTACAGATTCCAGGCGCGGGCCAGTCTTCCTTGTAAACGTAGTTTTATGACAAATCCAGACGGAATTTCAATTAAAGATATTTTATTCAAAGTCGGATCAGCAGTTTTTTTAGGAATTCTTGTCCTGATGCTGATCATCATGCTCTTAAAGCCGGATGTGGAACAAGTAGGTATAGACATGCTTGCCGGAAAGGCAAGCATCACCATGGGAAGCATTGACGACCAGAGTGTCCCAATCGATTCATTCAACGCAGCTAAAAGATTTTGTATCCAGATGTACCAAGGGCAAGGCTCCGAGGCACTTTGGGCGGACTGCGCCTTTCAATCTTTAAAAGGCCAATATATTTTCCGCAAGATCGGAAATTCAGTAGGTTACACTATCACTGAAGAGTCCGAAAGACAGGCTCTATGGGAAGAAGCCAAAAGAGTTTCTAAAAATTCTCTCCAAGGTGCAGGATATTCTGAGGAAGACCTGAAAAAACCGGAAGAAATTTATCGTCAGTTCCTCCAGCAGGCACCCCTACGTTTTAGGATTGATTATAAAGTGTCCCAGTCTCTTTTCCAAAACTTCCTTCCGACTGAGATCCGACGCACGGATGGAGAGCTAAATGTGCTTTCCGAAGCTTCCGGTGCAAGAGTGGATCTGGACGCAGTTTTATATACGGAAGAGGACCTAGTCAAAGCTTCCGAGAGAAATCTGGAGCCTACAGACGCACAGCTGAAAGAACTTTATGATAAAGAATCCTTAGATCCAAATACCTTGAAAGGTAAAGATGGTAAGGCGATTCCATTCGAGGAAAGAAAAACAGTACTCAGAAGTAAGTTTTTGGTAGAAGCACGTAAAAACTCTTTAGAGTCTTTAAAAGCAAAGTTAGTTTCTCTACAAAACGAGCCGGACGGCTTACAAAAGATCGCTACACTTTTAGGAAGACAAACTGTTTCTCTTAAGAGTAAATCTCTTTCCGACCTGAAAAAGATCAACCTAGGTAAAGATATATTCTCCTTAACCTCCGACAAAAAGTTCTTACAGGATTTAAGCCTTCCTGGTTTGACCCAAAAGAAAAATATCGGACCATATAGAGAGGGAGAAAAATACGCGATCGTTTCCTTCTCCGGAGTCAAATTAGGAACTCCAGACCCGACATTCTTGAGAACCAGGGATAACGGTTCCTTACTCACTGCAATACTCATGGAAATTCCACAGTCCCTAGAGGAAAGTATCAAAGTCGAACGAGCATCCGTTAGATCCGTTTCGGAGGAATAATGCAAATCCGCGCCGAGTTAGTAAACCCATTCCTGGAAGCTGCTACAATTGTTTTCCGGGATATATTGCAGACCGACCTGATCCGTGGAAAGATCGGTATCAAAGACACTCCTGAAACCACACTAGAACTTGCGATCATCATCGGAGTTTTAGGAACGTTTAATGGAGAAGTGATCTACGGTTTGAACTACGACGCGGCTTATAAAATTTCCAAGAAGCTGATGCCAGGTATGAGCGACGATGATATCAAAAATGAATATAAAGATATCTTAGGTGAGATCGCAAACATGACTACAGGTAACGCGATGAATATTTTCGCAACTGCAGGTCAATCGATCGAGATCACTGCTCCGAATATCGTGGATGCAAAAAACGAAACGATCAAGATCCCTAAAAAACAAGCACTTGGGATCAGTCTATTTTCCAAATTCGGAAAATTAGAAGTAAACGTAGCCTTAACTTAAAGATCGCTTTTCGCGAAAGATTCCATTTCCGTTCTCAAGGGGGAATATACTCCTTGGGATTCGGAAACAGACTTATCCAAATATTTTTTCAAGAACCTTTTTGCCCATTCCCCTTCTCCTGCCTTATAGCTGGATTTAAAAAGTAAATAAGCGCCTAGTTCTTTTTCTTCTCTTTGTCTTTTGAATTCTCTGGAACTTGTATCTTCAGCGTTCGGGAAAGTTTTCCCGAAACGATTCCAAAAATCCATAAGATAACTACGAGCATCGGAATATCTTCCCATTCTGAAAAGCATATCACCTAATTGTAATAAAGCTCTGGATCTGTATTCTCCTTCTCCCTCAGTTGCGGTTCTAAGAAGAATGGACTCTGCTTCCGAATTTTTACCCTGAGCTCTAAGAGATCTTGCAGTCTCGAGAGAAGTTTTCCATCTGGAATCATCTTCTGCCGGAGCTTCCGCATTGGATTCAGGAGCCTTGGCATTTTCTAATTTAGATAATTCTAATTTTGCTTGGGAACTTGCAGTTCCTTCGGTTGATGCTGCCTTACCGAATTCTTCTTTGGCGGCGTCTTTTTGCCCGTTTCGAAGACGTAAAAGTCCTCTTTCGTAAGCTGCTCTACTTGGATCAGTAGCTGCTTCCTTCTTCTTGCCGTTCTTTTTATCTTTTTTATCTGCAAGATTCGGAAGTTTGGTTTTTTTCTCTTTTACAGGTTCTGAAACGGTTTGTTTTGTTTCCGCAATTTTCGATTCTTCACTGGCAGCCAATGCAGTTTCAGAAACGAGTTCCGGTCCAGTTTGTCCGGATCTCTGTTCTGCAACTACAGAACTCGCGTCGATCGGAGGAAGTGGTTCATCCGGAGAAGTTCCCTTTGAGGAAAAATTTCCCTCGCTTGGTTCCGGAATTGGGAGAGGAAAATCCGCCGAGAGTTGGTTTGAAAAAAGAAAAATACTTAAAAAAAGGATAATATATTTCATCTCATTCTCCCCTAGGTCTTTGTTCTTTTCTAGGTGGACGACTCAGTCTAGACTCTTCCTTTTCTGCAGGAAGTTCTCTACTAGGCTGTTTTGTGTTCGGTTCCAAACGAGGGGAATCCGAGCTCTTATCGCTCGGAGCTAAATCCTCACGAGCAGGCCTTTCATTTTCTGTAGGAAAGAAAACTCTGGAATCCCCATCCTTCATTTTAGAATTACGGATCGTGTCCGACTCTTCCAGCTCAGGTTTAGGGGAAGAAGGGTCCATCTTCGGTTTTTCCAAACCGTATCTTTCTATATCCAAAGAAGAACTTCCGGAATCAGAGTAAGAAGGATCGCTCCATCTTACGTCCTTTCTTTTCCGGTTGTATTCTCTTTCTATATCTTCTAAAAATAATGCCTTACGATCTAATTCTTTGGCCTGGTCCTCTTCTCCCGCTAATGCCAAACCTTTTTGGAAACTGAACCAACCTAGAACGACCGCTACCAGGACCGCCAAGCTGAGAGCTGCGCTTCCGATCGTCTTTACCACTTTTGGAGGGAGATTTCCCAGAACTTGGTCTATCGATACCCTGATATTGGTCAGAATGGAGAATGGGTTGAATGCCATAGTATTACCCTAGGATCATCGGCCGATTTGACGATTTTTCAAGGACATAATTTTTCAAAAAAGGAAGGGTTGTAGTAACTTCGACGTACTAGACCCAGTCTGAAAATAGACAAATTTAGGAGTTTTTCGGTCCTCAGCCATTAAGTCTTTTTACAGGTTTTCGATTGTAAAAAATAGGATGGGACTTACTCTCCAACAACGGCCCCCCAGGATGAGCGACTCGATCCGCAATTTTACAGAATCCCTATTAAAAGATCTAGAAGAGAACGAAAACGGATTTTTCAAGGTAGAAAATCTGGACGGACTCGCGTATCTCACCATCTTCCCCGCAGGAAAAAAAGGAAAGGAAGTAGAATATCGTGAAATTCTAAAACGATTGGATGTATTTAAAATTTCAGGGATCGCAGAAGAAGAAGTAAAACGTATCTTAAAGTCCAAAGACTCGGAACCACATCTGATCGGAAAATGGCCAGGCAAACCGGAAGCCTCCAGCTTGGACTTGAAAATTTCAGAAGATAAAATGACAGTCCATGGTATTCTCCATCCACCAAAATTCGGCGGAAAATTATTAACTAGAGACGAGATACTTGCTCAATTACAAGTGAGCGGGATCGTTTTCGGAATTATAGAAGAATCAATACTCAAACTTTCTCAAGCGGACGATTACGGAAAAAGAACTCTAGTCGCCCAAGGTGAATCTCCCATTCCTGGAAAAGATGGGGATATACGTATTTTATTCCAACACCCAGGCGCACCAACTTTGGAAGAAGATGAATTCGGAAGAGTGGACTTCAAAAATATACAGATCATCCAAAGTGTGAAGAAGAACCAAAAACTTGCTGAAAAAGTTTCCCCTTCTCCGGGCAAACCCGGCAAAAACGTAAAAGGAGAAGTACTTCCATTCGAAGAAGGTAAGCTAGCGGAATGGAAACTAGGTCCTAATGTTAAAATTTCCGAAGATGGAAATTTAGTACAATCTCTGATAGACGGCCGACCTCTCATCGATCGTTTCGGCGTCATTCGTGTGGATGAGGTTTGTTTACTGGAGAATGTCGACTTCTCCACAGGAAACATTAACTTTCCAGGTACAATCATCGTAGAAGAATCCATCGCAGACGGTTTCACCCTGGAAACCGACGGATCCATCATAGTTAAAAAATCAGTGGGTAAAGTTTTCCTAAAAGCAAAAGGAGATATCGTTCTTTCCGGAGGATTTATGGGAAGAAACGGAGGAATGATAGAATCAGGAGCCGATATCTACGCGAAATTTATAGAACAAGGAAAGATGATCGCTAAAAATTCCATCTTCATCGAAGAAGCGGCGATGCACTCTGAACTGATAGCAGGAGAATCCGTAGTTGTCAGGGGCGGAAGAGGAGAAATCATCGGGGGTCAATGTGTTGCAGGAAAAATGATTACCTGCACTAAATTAGGAGCCATTGTGGAGACACGAACCGTACTCAGTTGCGGAATGCCTCCAGAACTTCTTTCCGAGTTAGAAGATCTAAAATCGGAGATCCGTAAAAACCAAGATATATTAAAAAAAGTAGATACTAGTATCCAAAAACTAAGCGACGATTCTCAAAGAAGAAGTTTGAGCCCTGAAGAAAAAGATAGTCTTCCTAAACTTCAAGCGATCCGTCAAAAATACAGCTCTATCCTGGAAAACCTGTTTGCACAGGAACAATCAGCAATACTATCCTTCGATCCCGATAAAAATTCATTTATAGAAGTAGAAAGAGAAATTTTCCCGGGAGTAGAAGCAAACCTGGGCAGGAATAAAAAGTTCAGCGTAAAACTAAAGGAAATCCCAGGTCCTTCTTTCTTATATTTAGGGGGAGATGGACAGATCGCTCATTCTAAGGTAAAACCGAAACGACTCGGCCTTTTACAGGAAGAATCTTCAGAATCTGAATCTTCTGCGGATTAAAAAGCTCTCAGTTACTGTCCGGAAATAATTCCCTGCAAGACGGGATCCCACCCGACTGCTCCATTTCGGAACAAGGAGTTTTAAGAAGGTCGTCCATACAACGTTTCACTTTTCCGATCTGCTGGTCCGTGACCTTTTCATAATCGTCAGGAAGAATGGACTGGTTACTTTGTTCGGCCATACATTGGTCTAGGGAAGAAAATCCAGACTTAGCGGCTCTCTGTTCTCCGGAAGGAAGTGATTCCAGATACTGAGCAGAACATTCTAAATTCTTTTTACATAACTCTTTAATATAGTTTTGGCTGAGATCCTTTACTTCTTCTTTGGACAAGGATGGTCCCTTTCTACAAGAAAGAATAAAGATCGAAAATACTAGTATGGAGATAAATTTCATTTGGGTTATCGAAAGCATATGCTTGGATTATACAGAATAGACGGACAATTCTATTATTCTGCAAGCCGTTCTTTTGAATTATTTCATTTTTGTGAGAATCAGGCGATTCCCTTTTCCGGATTGGTCTATATAAAAATGATCCGTTAGTTTTCGTACCAGGTACAATCCGATCCCTTCTTCCCTATAATCTCCCGGATCGTATCCTCTGATCTCGGAAATATTTTTTTGGACCCCGAAATCCCTAATACGAACTTCCATACGGTTTTCCAGAACCGTAACTTCTAAAAAGATCGGATAATTCGTTTTTCCAAGATATGCGTGTTTGATCACGTTCAAAAGACATTCCCCCACTGCCAATTTCAGATCGGCAGCATCATAGAGTGAAAATCCAGATTCTCTTGCTAGGTTATAAACGAAGTTCCGCGCTACAGTCACGTAACGCGGATGGGAAGGAACTTGTATCCGAAATTGATTCGAATAGTCGGTTTTTTTGATCTCGGCCAAAATTAGGTCCGGTGAAATTATCCTCTAGGATGGAATTTCTTATGAACTTCCTTCAGAGTTTTATTCGCCATATGAGTGTAGATTTGGGTAGTCGAAATATCGATATGCCCCAAAAGTTCCTGAACCGATTTTAGATCCGCATGGTTTTCCAACAAGTGGGTCGCGAAAGAGTGTCTCAGAGTATGTGGAGTCACCTTTTTCTTGATATTTGTTCTTTTGATATAATGGTTCAGAAGTCTCCAAACGGATTTTCTGTTGATGAAAGATCCTTTTTTAGAAACGAAAAGATAATCACAATTTCTGTTTTTCAGAATATAAGGTCTGCTTTGTTTTAAGTAACGATTCAGAATGTCCAAAGATTTCTCACCGAATGGAACTAGTCTTTGGCGTCCGCCCTTACCTTCTACAGTGAGAGTCATTCCGGACATATCCATATCCGTTAGTCTTAGGTTACATGCTTCAGAGATCCTAAGTCCGGAAGAATATAGAAGTTCGAAAATACATTTGTCTCTGAGTTCGTAAAGATTATCCTCTTTAATCACATTGAACAATTCCTCGATCTCTTCTTGGGTCAGATAATCGGGGATGGATCTCATCACTTCCGGAGTTTCGATCTTCTCCGTTGGATTTGAATCCAGCTTCTTTTCGTCTTTTAGAAATTTATAAAATTGGCGAATGGCAACCACTTCACGAGCGATCGTCTTTGCGGAGATCTTACGATTCCTTTCCTCGTTCAAGAAACGAACTATGTCGTTCGCTTGGACTTCCAAGAAGTCTATATGTTCTTTTTCGAGGAAGTTCTTAAACTTGTTCAGATCGTATCCGTACGAGTAAATGGAATTGTCGCTCAGACCCTTCTCAACCGAGAGGTATTCTTGAAAATTTTGCAGTAGATTCTTATGAGAAGATGTCACTTTCTTAGTCCCGCTTCCGATTATTACAGTACTAAATCCTTCGGACAAATTCTCCCTCGAGATTGAAACTTTTTTAAGATTGCGACACGAGGAGGCCCGTAAATTGTACAAATTCGACGGGCTGACATAACAAAAAACTGCCCTTTTTCTTATCCCCTAAGGGAAAAAAAACTATGGAAATGAGACAGAAGTTCCGATACGCCATAATTTTGCTTATGTCCCAAATTGCTTTGAATTGCGATTCCTCGGGTGAGTTAGCAAGTAAGGCGAGAGAAAAAGAAGCGCAAGGCAACACTGCAGAGGCTTTATATTATTACGATTTAGCACTTCGAGAAAATCCTGAAAATTTTACTGCGAATAAAAATTTAGGAATTCTTTTAGCGGAAAGTGGAGAAGCACCCGGATCCGCCGCCCTCTATCTAGAAAAAGCTCTCAAAAAAGATCCTAAAAATCCGGAGATACTTCTTTATCTTTTGGAAATTTACTTATTGGCGGGATCCAGAGACGAGACTGAAACCGTTTTGAGGGGATTTTCGGAAAGTTGGGATAAGGACAGAGAGAGTTTAGCCAGGTTTTTAAGTTCCTGTATCTTAGATTCTAAGAAGAATGTTTCGGAAAGAAAACGTTTTGTAGAGAACCGGATCCCTGAATCCAATCCCGCATCCAAAAGATTATTCGAATTCTGCGGTAAAAAACTCTACGAGGAAACTTCAGGTAAATGAGAGATATTACCTATTCTAGGAAAATTCGTTTTCAGTTTTTATTATATTCTATTTTTCTTTTTTTACTTTTAGAAGTTTTACTTAGACTTCCTTATTTTCCTTCCGTTCAATTCAGATTAGTGGATAAAAAACTTCATTGTTTAGAAACTTCCGGAAGTTTTTTATCTATCCCATGGATGAGGCTTTGTTCCAACCAAAGTTTGGATTTGTATCATCCTGAAAAAAATATTAGATATCATGTTTCCACTGATTTTAGAGGGGAAAGGATTACTTCTCCAGTTGGTATAGATGTCCCCGAAAGCGCGGGTAGGAACTCCTACAACAAGGATACACCGGAAATTTGGATTTTAGGAGATTCTGTTGCCTTAGGATACTTGGTTAGCGACCAAGAAAGCCTCCCTTGGGCCCTACAAAATGAATTAGTCCAAAATAAAAGAACTGGCATTGTTCGAAATCTGGGAGTGGATGCACTCGGGAGTTTCGGGATCCAAGAAAGACTAACCGAAGTTCTGAAGGATTCTTTCCCGCCTCAAGCTGCCTATTGGATTTATCATATCTCCGATTTTACTGATTCTTTTAGAGAACTAGAATTACAAAATTCCGTTAAAAAAAGGATATTCGTTCGAGTTTCCTATATTCTTTCTAAATATAGCGCTGTATTCAACGCATTCAAAATTGTTTATGAAAAGTACAAGCCTGAAGCCGCAGATAATTTAATAATTCCTTCTAGCGGTTCCGTTTTGGGCCCAGACCATCCTCATAGACAAGCAGCTCTTTCTTTGTTTAAATTTGTAAAAGAGAATAAGATACCACTTATTCTGGTATTTCTTCCTGAACCTTCCGGAAGCTATGAGCCTGTAGTAGATTCCGCATTAGTGAAAGAAGTCCGACAAATCGCAATTGATTCCGGAATTTCCGTGCTCGATTTGCAAAAGCCGATTTTCGATTTCTGGCAAAAATCAAATCGGGAGATCTTTCTTCCGAAAGACGGGCATCCGAACCCAGCGTTATATCATTTTATAGCGGAAGAAATAGTAAAAGATATTCATTAAAATAATTTCAGGGCAATTTCCACGCAGAGGCGCTGAGTCGCAGAGAAATTAAATTTTAAGACTTCCCCCTCTGTGGCTTTGCGTCTCCGCGTGAGCAAATTTTAGAACTGAAAATATAAGAAAGGTGCGCTTACTGTCACACTATATAAGATAAAACAGATAGAGATCAGAATACCTGAAATCCCATAGACCCAGATTCGATTCTCGAAAAGTTTTTTGGCCCAAGGAGTTTCTTTTTCCATCAGATAATCCCCGAGCATAAGGATAAACACCGTAAAAAGAACGGATAACGGTACTGGCAAGAAGTCACCTTCGACCCCGGAAAACATTCTACTTACCATCGCCCAACCTACCTGGACACTATTTCCAATCCCTTCGACTGGTCTTGCTCGGAAGAAATACATGGAAATCCCGAAGATAGTGAATGGATACGCTACTTTGATGGTGCTTGGGATCTTATCCCAATAATTTTTAATACGTTCGAAAGAGAATGCGAATCTTTCGATCACCATTAAACTTGCATGAACAAATCCCCAGACAACGAAATTCCAATCCGCTCCATGCCAGATCCCACTCACGAATGTTGTGAGAAATAGATTGATATAAGTTCTGGAGATCCCTTTTTTATTTCCACCTAAGAAGATGTACACGTATTCTTTCAACCAAGAGCTGAATGAAATATGCCAACGTCTCCAGAATTCCGAAACTGTTTGGGAAAGGAACGGTTGTCTAAAGTTGATCGGGATATGGAAGCCCATGATCCTTCCGGTTCCGATGGCTACGTCCGAATATCCGGAGAAGTCGCAATACATTTGGATGATGTATAAGGAACCTGTGACCGCTAAAGAGAACCAACCATAATGAAGTGGATCCGCAAATACCGGATCGATTACTGCTGCGATTGGATCCGCTACGAATGTTTTTTTGAAAAGTCCCCAGGCAAGTTGTCTGATCCCTGGTAACAAATTTTCTTTTTTGAATGTGTACGTGTCCAGAAATTGGTGGAGCATATCCTGAGCACGGATGATCGGTCCTGCTACCAATTGTGGGAAAAAACTTAAAAATAATCCGAACTGAAATAAACTCTCCGCTCTTTTTACCTTTTTATGATATACATCCACCGCGTAAGCAATCGCCTGAAGGGTGAAAAATGAAATCCCCATTGGAAGTAGTATCCCGGAAGGATACGCATAATATGGTTCGCAAGGAACGAGCCCGAGGATCGTATTCCAGACCGTAAAAGAGAAGTCCAGATACTTGAAGAAATAAAGTAAAGACAGGTTTCCCCAGATAGCTATATTCAGGAAAAATAATTTTCCAAATCTGGATTCTGACTTATCCATCCAAAGTGTACAAAAATATGTGATCGCTATGGAATAGATCAGTAATAAGATGAATGGAACTCTGAAAACCGCATAAAAATATAAGCTAGTAACTAATAGCCAAAGTTTTTGGAACCTAGAAGGTACCAGAAAATAAACTAAGATGACTATGGGTGCGAAAAATAAATAATGAAGGGAATTAAAGAGCAAGGTCAGTCTCCTTCAATTTGGCCTTAAGAGATTCCGCCGCCCAAATATTTCCTCTTTTTGTAAAATGCCCATCTTCAGGGATATAATGGTCTAAAATCCCGAATTTTTTACCGTTCTGATCAAAACCGCACATCGATCCGGTTTCCTTTTTAAAACGTAAAACTTTTACTCCACGTTTTTCAAAAAATGCGGAAGCACGGGTTGCATAATTTTCTAACGGATGGTATTTTCCATTATTATAACAATAGATCTCTTCTATTTGGATAGGAAGAATTACCGGGACCAGTTTAAATCCTCTTTCCTTCGCAAGATCTATCATCTTTTGATAATATTCCTGAGTGAGTTCAGGTAAAACCGGAAGAGTTTCTAAAGAAGGAGCAGAATCCATACAGGTCACATGAGAAGGAACCGGTTCAGGGCACATGGCTCCAAATACAGCTGAAGTTGGTGTAATATCCGAATCGCAGTTAGGCTTTTTAATAGGTCTGAAAAAAGAAGACTCAAAATAAGAAACTAGATTTCCGGATGCTAATTTTGGCTGGGTTGAAATTTCGTCTCCGTCTAGTAAGCGACATCTATAAAATCCGGCCGAATCCAACTCTTTACAAACGGAAAGTTTAGTGACTGCAAATGTAACTTGGATCTGCTCATAAGCCAGCTTGAGAGCTTGGAGTGTATAAGAAATTCTTGTTAAAATAAATTGTAATTTAAAATTCCTAGCGTAGTTCGGATCTTTTTCTCGGATCGCGTCCGTTTGGTCGTCAGGCAAAATTCCTTTTTTTGCAAGAACTTCCGGCATATCGAAATCATTTGGAGAAATGAAGAATAATACTTCTTTTACATTGTCCAATTTAGAAGAAATATCTTTGAGTCTGTAATAAGAACCTCTGGATCCATAGGCGTCTACTCCGAGGTTCAGAGCCTGTCTTGCTTCTCCCTTTAATTGGATTCCATCCAAAAGTTGGCAGAATGTGTCGGAGTCCCCTACTCCGAATCCCATCACCAAACTATCCCCTAAGCATAGAAGTTTCGGTTTTCCAGGAATGGGTTCTTCTTTTCCACGAAGGCCCAGAGAGTTGATAGTAAATTGGCCTTCCCATTTTCCGGCAAAATGGCTGACATATTTGGACTCGCCCGGCGCAAGAGCCACGTAATAATCCGGATGAAAACTGTGGATGAGTTTGAGATCTCTATAGTATTGGAGAGAAGGACTGCGTAATAGAACCAAACCGGCTTCGGTTCCGAGGAAGATTAAGATCAAAAAAACTAGGCCGAAAAACGATTTTTTGGCGAAATCCATGAATACTGGATAGCATTTGGATTCCTACCCGGATGACAAGACAATTCATCTAGGAATGGGACTGTTGGAATTCCGACTCTTTCTTCTCGAAAAAAAAGATCTACTTTACAATTCCCCAGTCTAAAAATAAAATCAATTTAGAATCATTCTAAATCATTAGAGGAAATGAGATGCCCCATAAAGTAGTCATCATTGGATCCGGTCCTGCGGGTCATACTGCTGCAATTTACGCAGCAAGAGCGAATTTGAACCCTGTTATGTACGAAGGATTTATGGCAGGAGGAATCGCCGCAGGTGGACAGCTCACCACAACCACTGAGGTGGAAAATTTCCCAGGTTTTCCGGAAGGAATCGACGGAACCCAACTTACTAATCTATTCCGTGCTCAATCCGAAAAATACGGCACTAAAATTATCACACAAACAATCACCAAAGTGGACTTTTCTAAACGACCATTCCGTATTTGGTCCGACGATGAACTGATTGAAGCAGAAACTGTGATTATTGCAACAGGTGCAACTGCAAAAAGAATGTTCATCCCAGGGGAAGATTCTTATTGGCAAAAAGGAATTTCTGCCTGCGCGGTTTGTGATGGTGCACTTCCAATTTACAGAAATAAAGAACTAGCTGTTGTAGGTGGAGGAGATTCCGCAGTAGAAGAAGCGGCTCACTTAACCAAATTTGCATCTAAAGTGTATTTGATCCACAGAAGAGATTCTTTAAGAGCATCTAAGATCATGCAGAAAAGAGCAACCACTCATCCTAAGATAGAAATTATCTGGAATACTGCCGTAGAGGGTGCGCAAGGAAATGGAAACCAACTCACTTCCCTTTCCGTAAAAGAACTTACCACAGGAAAAACGAAAGAACTCTCTGTGGGCGGTTTATTCTACGCGATCGGTCATAAACCGAATACCGAAATTTTCGAAGGCCAATTGGATTTGGATGAAACAGGTTATATCAAAACTGTTCCCGGTACAACTCGTACAAGTGTAGATGGTGTGTTTGCTGCCGGCGATGTTCAGGACAAAACTTACAGACAAGCGATCACTGCTGCAGGTTCAGGATGTATGGCTGCTCTTGAAGCAGAAAGATGGTTAGAAGCTCAGGAAGAGTAGAAATATAGCGCTCGTAAAAACCTTAAGGGCGCTCTATCATCTGACCTCTTTTTTGAAGAGTATCATAAATATATAATGTAGGAAGATTCGGTTTCTTTTTGCTGGGACCGGACTCTTCTTCCCTTTTTACGATCATTACTAGCTTGTTTTCCGGAGTATCCGGTAGGATTTTTTCCAGATAGAATTTTTTGGGGAGAACCGGAAGTAGTTCGTCATAGCTTGGATCGTATACAAAAACCTTTTTGGAATCCTTTTGATTTAAGTATCCGTCTTTGTTGGTATCCTCCGGCATTCCAACGATCACGAATTTTTTTCCAGTTTTTAAACTAGGGAACACATCCTCTGAAACTTCCTGTGTTTCCGGATCGGAACTCGACTTTTCAGGTTCTGCTCCGTAAAAATAATCCCAGATATATACACTTTTATTGAATACCTTACGATTTCTTCCAGTTTGAAGATCAACAAATACAAGGTTTTGAGCATGATTTAATGTTTTGCGGGGACCGAAGTTTTCTCTGTCCCTATTTAAGCCAAGCGGGTAGTATAAGAACTTTCCCCAAACTACAGCTGAATGTTCCACCAGATCATCATCCGGTTCCACATATACAGTCTGGATACTGTTAGACGGATGTTTTGCGAGCTCGATCCCTCGGTCGTATACGAACCAACTTTTTAAAAGGGTAAATACGATCAGGATGATTATGATCCCGATCACAAAATATACGGAGAGACGAAACTTTTCCATAGAACGGATCTAAACAATCCGTTCTTATGCCTTAGGGGTCAATCTTCTTTCTTTCCAAAACCCCGGTTCTGGTAGGAACTACTAATGCAGAAGAGATCTCGCCTGTGTCTTCTCTTAACACTGTAAGAGGATTATAAGTATCTACAACGATCTTTCCATCGACTAAAAAATTGTATTGGTATTCACCAGGCTTTAACTTCTTTACTACTCTAAAGGTTCCATTCCTTTCTTTGATCAAAAAATCGGACTCTGGATCCCAATGATTAAAATCACCGATCAGACTTACTGATTCTGCTTGGGGTTGATAAATTCTGAATTCAACGGTTCTAAATTCTTTTTCTTCGTAAGGAGAATCTTCTAAAACCCTGGTGCTTGTTTGTTTATTGGGTCCACCTTCTCTGAATGCAATCCTGGATACCAAAGAACCTTCTCCATCTTCTACCGTGTCTGGGTTTTCAGGATCATGTGTGAATATGCCGTCTACCTTGAACTTGTATTCGTAAGCCGGTTTTGCTTCATAGAGTTGGTCTCCGTGGATGTCCACTACTCCATAAAAGATTCCCTTATCATTCTTCTGTAAGGAAACACATTGCCAATGACTGAATTCTCCACAAACGCTTACCTCGTCGTTTGCAAGACCCTCGTAACTGAACAAAACTCCACGGTTTAATAGTTTTCCGGTCTTTAAAGCGGAGAATGTATCCACTAATCGGATGAATCTAGGCGGAACCGCCTTTCTCAAATTTTCCAATTGCCAGAAATAATAAATTTTTTCTTCGGGAAGGGCTTCTTCCCCTTCTTCATAATCCACAGACCGGAAGGCTCCGATCCAATCTTCCGCGTCTTCCGCAGCAAGGGCGAAGGTCAATATCAAGGTAAGTAAGGCAACCGCCTTGGCTTTATGCACCATAAACCGATTGTCGTAGGTTTTCCCGGAAACCCTAAGCGTATTTCCGGGACCTGTCCTAGATCCGACATAAGGAAAAAATCTTTGCTCTTTCCGAGACCAGCCGATACTATTGGAAGGACTTTATGGCTGATTATTCAGAACAGGAACTGGAGCAGATCCGCTCCATCTTGGATCCGTTAAACAAGAATCCGGAATCCTCCGAAGATTTGAATCCTATGCTTTCCTCGTTCCGCGAGAAGATGGGATACGGTGTTCCTATATCTATCGGGGACGATGATGAGGACCAACCGGAAGAAGGATCCGAAGAAAGTTTCGATTTAGGCGACGAAGACGAAGCTCCTACACCTATCCAAAAGCCAAAGCCATTATCTTTCTCTGAAGACGATGATATCGATCTTGATGAATTATTAACTGAGCCTTCCCAAGGGGGCGAACCAAGCGCAGATGCAGGAGAAGATCCTTTCGGAGGATTTGACGAAGCTCCTACAGCATCCGACGATTTCGGTGATTTTGCAACTCCAGAGCCTGAATCTGACCCATTTGCGGACTCAGGTCTGGATGATTTTGGAGCTCCTTCCGAAACAGAAGAACCTTCAGCCGGTTTAGAAGATTTCGGGGCTCCTACAAGCGAAGAAGATCCATTCGGTGGATTCGATTCTGCTCCTGATCTAGATACTCCTTTTGAAACTTCTCCTAACGAAGATTTCGGTTCTACTCCTAGTGCTGATCCATTTGCGGATTCCGATCTGGGAATGGATGATTTTGACACAGGGCCAAGCTCGGATTCGGATGATCCATTCGCTGGTATGGGAGGAGAAGAGCTTGGAGGTTCCGGTCTAGAAGATTTTGATTCTCCTGCTTCTTCAGACACCGACGATCCATTTGCGGCATTTGATGCTTCCGGAATGGAAGATACTCCTGGAGATGAATTTGGTTTAGAAGAAGGTGACCCTTTTGGTGCCTCCCCTGCATCCGGCGATTCAGATTTCGGAGACCTAGGCGGTTTCGATTCAGAACCTTCCGACTCGGGAGATTTTGGCGGAGATAGTTTTGCCGAAGCTCCTACAGATTCAGACCCATTCGCAGACTTTGCACCTGTTTCCGGCGGAGACCACGATCCATTCTCGGATCTTTCCAGCGCAACTTCTGTTCCAGAATCGGATCCATTCGCTGATTTTGCAGCAGAGCCTGCTTCCGCGATGGAAATGGAATCCGTTCCGGAATCTTCCGATTTTACAAGCTTCTCCCCAGATCTGGATTCAGACTCGGGAGACGAAGATCTGGGAGCAGCCGCATTCGAAGAAGACTTACGTTCTTTAGGCGGAGAAGATAAGGACGAAATAGATAAGTCTCTCACAGACGAAGAACTCGCAATCATCCAAAGAGAAATACTTCGTTACCCTCCTCTTTTACGAAGAACTGTCATAGAATCGATAGTCCAAGACCGTCTTTCTAAAAAGGCCCAAAGAGATCTATTAGAACTTATTAAAATAGAAAGTAGCCCTGAGGATATTGCCGCATTCTTATCATCCGCATTAGGAGTTACAGTCGCTCTTACGGATAGAAGTGGAGCTTACTCCGCAGACGGTGTTCCTATCATTTCTTCCGACCCTATCTATACAAGAGAAGGTGTATTAGAAAGAAGGAAGAAGATCCGCAGGACATTCTTCGCGGCCGCAGCAGCACTTTTAATCGGATTTGGAAGTTATTTCACTTATAAACATATCATTCTTCCTAGACAAGCCGCTCAAAATTACGAAGCAGGTCTGGAACAGATACGTGAGATGGGCGCCAAAAGATTCGCAGGAACTTTGGGCGAAGAAGATAGAAAAAAATATCTGATCAGTATAGAAGATTCTTATGATAAAGGATTCGATATCGATCCTTACAATCTGAAATACATGAACCTGTACGGAGTGGAATACAGCCGTGCGGGAGAATACGAATATTCCTTCCAGAAATTATTCGGTAAGATAGAGCCGGATCTAGGAATGGGAACATTAGATTCTTGGAATAAAAGAGAACAATCTCCTATGGTCCGATTGGCCCAAGGAGAATCCTGGAATGATAAAAAGCTAAAAACCAGCGCGGTTGTAAACAAAGGAATAGAAGGGATCAAATTCCTTTTAGACCAGGAAAAAACTCCTAGAAAAGTTTTGATCGCCGGTGCATTCCTGGCAATGAGACTAAAAGAAAGGACTCATGATAACCAAACCTACAGAAATCTAGGTTGGTTCCATTCTCAAATCATGCCTGATTTTGCTGAACCTACAGAAGGCAAAAAAGGAAGATATAAGAACGACGCGTTAGCAGTTGATTATTATTCCAAGGTATTCACTGACGGAGAAAGTCCTTATGATGAGGATTCCACCGCAGGTATCGCTAAAATATATTATAATAGAAGAGAATTCGGAAAAGCAGCGTCCTTTTACAATCGAATTGTAGAAGCAAATCCTAAAAGTATCCCTGGCCAAGCCGGGCTTGTTTCCACCTACTTAGAAATGTGGAAAGAAAGTGGGGATCCTCAATTCGTTTTAAATCACCACCGTCTGCTTAGGAACAATCTGGACATGGAGTCGGAACTCCCCTTCTACACTCTTGCAAAGTTAGCATCTTTTTATGCTGCAATCGATCCGGAAGAACTTAGGATCAAATATAATATCAATCCTATAGACCAAGTTTCCGGAATAGAGATAGAAGAAAGCGCGATCCGTCTCTTGGATACTATCTACAGAAAGTCCATGGAAGATGAAAGGACTGGAGTTGAGATAGAAGGAAAAGATTACGCAGAAGGTTATTACCAACGCGGACAATATTATCTTTCTCAAAAAGAGAACAGCAATGCTAGAAGGTTCTTCGAAAAAGCGGCCACTCTGGATCCTAAACATTGGTTGGCAGTTCTGGAACTTGCAGAACATTCTATCCGTGTAGGAAATTTCGAAGAAGCAAAAGATCTTTTAAAAGAGGCAGAATCTCGTTATACAAACAGCGAGCGTTGGTTCGGTTCCAAAGACGAAGACGAAACATTATTCGAGGGAAATCCTGCTCGTATCCATTTTGATTTAGGAAAGATCAGATACTTATTGTCCGCCGGACTTTCCGACAAAGATTCTCTCAAAGAATTTCCTGGAAGAAAAATTTATCCTTTCCGGTCCCGCTCCGAATCCGACGGAAAAAGTCTTTCTGTCTTAAAAGAAGAGGAAGAAAAAAGAAACCGAAGGAACGAACTTAGAAACTCCCTCCAAGAATTCGCAAAAGTGGATTCGGAAGAACCTAAGTTTGATCTTATCCGTAAATGGAGAAGAGAACTTCCTCAGCCCCTGTTGAGAGAAATGAAATTTTTCAAAGGCTGGGTGGAGTATATGGACTCCGACTTTGACAAGTCTTTGGCGGATTGGACAGGTTTCGAAGACAAGGACGAATATTATAATCCTACTCTTCTCATGGCAAAAGGAAATGCTTTCTTCTATACAGGCCAGACAAAAACCGCTCTTGGATATTTCCTAAGAGTAAAAGATGATATGGAAGAAAAACTTCCTCAAATGAGTTCTCCTAAAACGGAAGATCCATATCACCAAGAAGTTTATCAAACTCTGACTGCCGCTTATAATAATATTGGTGCTTGTTACGAGACTCTTTCTAAAAAAGCAAATGTGCAAGAGTCTGAAAATTATACTGCACAAGCTTTGCAAAATTATTGGAAAGCGATCGAAACTGCACGTAAGATCAATGAAGCTAGCGAAATTTCACTTTCTAATAAAGATCTTTTATTCAAAAAAGAAGCTCTTAAAAGAGAACCTCTCTTAGAAGATTGGGTTTCTCCAACTTTAGATTCGATTAAAGACTTAGTGCGTAAGTAGATTATTTCTTCTTTTTTACAAAAAGTGATTTGATAGCTACTACGATAAAAAATCCGAACATTCTGCTTAGGCGAATTAATCTCCAAGGACGAACCATAATTCTCCAAAGCCAAGTTAAACCTTTTAGTTTGAAAACATTCGGAGCCTTTTTTACTTTTCCGGATAGAATGTCCATAGCCGGGCCTACACCGATCACTACTGCGTGACCGAAAAATGCGGTATTATTTTCTACCCAGATCTCTTGGTCCGGAAAATCCATTGCAAGAAATATAATATTCGGACTGGTCTTGCGGATGGATTCTTTAACAAGCAACTCTCGCTGAGTATTTAAGTATCCCGCATGACGTCCTACGATACGGACTCCGGGAAAATGTCTAGAAAGATTGAAATAAACCTTTTCGACGATCTCTTCCTTTCCGCCTAAAAGAAAAATGGAATAATTTCTGAGTTCACATAGACGAACCAAGTCCATCATAAGTGCGATTGTGGGAATTCTCTCTTTTAATTCCCCGCCTAATTTTTTAGCGGCCCACTGCAGACCTGCACCTTCCGCTAAAATTAAGCTAGCTTTTTGTGCGATCCTATGCAACTTCTTCCCTTTGCGAAGAGCCATAGTCTTGATCGGATCCAATAGAAGAACATGATGGAATTTATCCTTCTCTTCCATGAGATGATAAATTTTTGCCACTGCCTCGTCTAGGCTGGCGTTATCAAAAGGCACGCCTAAAATGGGAGCCTTTTCCAGATCATCCACATTCAGGGTCTGATAATCTAGTAAGTAGTCGCGATCATCCTTTGCAGATAGATGGCGTATTTCCCCTGGCTGTTTCATAGGGATCATCTTATTGGACATAATTTGTGAGTCAATTGAAACTTGGGGTTCTCAGCCTCCAAAATTAGGAAGAAGTGAAATACCAGTCTCAAGTCCTTTACGGATTCTTTATCTCCTTAAGGATACGAATACATTCATAAAAGGAATCCTTTTCAGATGCGGAAGCGATCATTGCATAAGATAATGGGCCTAACTCGGATAACTCGATAATCTGTTTAGGACCGATCCCTCCGATCGGAGTGACAGGTATTTTAGCAATTTGTAAGGCTTCTTGGACGCCGGAAACACCCACAGGAAGATCCTCCGTGTCTTTGGAACTTGTAGCATAAACCGGCCCAAGCCCCGTATAATCCCAGACCCCCGGTTCCAGCTCGGAAATATCTTCAGAATTATGGCAGGAAGTACCTAGGTATAATCCGCTAGAGCGGATCTTCTTCTTATCCTCGAAGGAAAGAGAAGCATAATCCTCTTTTCCAATATGAAGTCCAAAAGATCTCCATTCCAGGGCCTCTTTCCAATAATCATTCAATATGATCGGAAAATCAGGAAATGTATCTATCAGGCTTTTATAAATCTTCCTTAATGTATCCGGGCTCTCTTTTTTAGCGCGTATCTGGTAGAATGGGATCCATTCTCTTTGGTAATTCCAAAGTTCGACAATATGCACCGGATCCTTGGAAAATTTGGAACAATATTCTAGATCTAGGATTGGATAAATGCCGGGTGCTCTCCAGATACTATGTCTGGGTCTAAGTGGGAATTCCAAAAATGATTCAACCTCCTCCTACAAATTTCAGGATCTCTATTCTATCCCCTTCTTCTAAGGAAGAATTCTTCCAACGGTCCCTTTTTAGGATCTCTCCATTTCTCTGAATCGCCACCGTTTCCGGTTTTAGTTTTAAGGATTCCAATAGGGAAAATAAATCCGGAGAAGAAAGTTCCCGGAGAGAGAATTCCTTACCGTTTACGATCATTCCATGCACCTCGGTCTAGATACTTCATTCCTATCGATTCTCCGCTAACGTCGAATGTTTTTTAGTTTACCGTTCTGTCCCGGCCGAAAACGATTTACTTATATGACCCGATTTCTCCCGTTTTTACTAGCAATCGCACTCCTAGGTATTTTATCTTGTAATACCGGAGAGAGAGATATCAAGGGAAATGCTCTGGCAACTTTCTATGCAAACTGCACAGGAGGATCTTATCCAGCCTGTAAGAATGCTTGCGAAAACAAATACGGCACCACGGTCACTACAACGAATTTGGCTGGTTTAAATTCTTGCCTTACTTCTTGTAATACAAGCTGCAATATTTCTACTTTTTGCTTCCAGTTGTCTCAGAGCTGCAAGAGTGATTGTGATAGTTATATGACTCATTGCGTTTTAATCTTAGGCGCGAGCGGATTCGGCCAATAATTAATACAAATTTCCTAACCTAAATAAAGAGGCCGCAAAAATTCCAGCGGTCTCTATTCTCAAAATAGATTCTCCCACATTCGCAGATAAAATTCCAAACTGAGAGATCAGTTCTAATTCTTCTTTTCTAAATCCGCCTTCCGGTCCGATCAAAACCGTTTTGTTTTGAATGTTTTCAGAATTGATCCTTATTTCAGATCTTGGATCAAAAAGTAGAAGTTCTTCTTTGGTAGACTTAGACTCTTCTAAAAATTTAGAAAGAGAGATCGGTCCTTTGATCTCGGGCAAAAAATCTTGGTTAGATTGAGAAGAAGCTTCCGCCGCTACTTTCAAAAGTCTTTCCGGATTTAAGTCCTTTCTATCCGAATGAGAAAATACTAAAAAAATAAATTCAGTGATCCCAAGTTCCGTTCCTTTTTGGATCAACCATTCCAATCTGTTTCCTTTCGGAATCGCAGTTGCGATCTTTGCTCTAGTTTTAGGTCTTTCTTTTTTTTCAGTACCGATCAGATTTCCGGTTTTAGAAGAAGAAGGTACACTATAAGCAAAACTTGCTCCTGCACCGTCCTTGATGATCACAGTTTTCTCTTCCGAAAAAACTCGAAATGCTTTTAAATGAGAGATCTCTTCTCCTTCTAGTTTCAATTCGGGAGAAGAAGAATATCCTGGTCTAAAAAAAACGATCTCTTCAGACGACATTAGAGTCTGTTTAGATTATCCAATTCGAATAGAGAAGGATCCGGTTTTACGTCCCTGTCCACTTCAGTATATTCCAATACACTGATAGCACCAGTATTCAGATCCAACATTTCCAATCTACTGACTATATCTTCTTTTGTGACCTTCTGCTTTGCTTTTACCTTAACAGGACCGTACTTTATATTCATAGTTTTATAAAGTACTCCGTCCTTATCATGAAAATCCAAACGAGTAGGTCTCAATGTATCCGGTTCTAAAAGTAGGATCAATTTGGAATAAAAATAAGGAACGATTGGTCGAAGCGCCACACGTTTCATCTTCTTCCCGGCAATATCCAAATCACTTTGTACGATCGGATTATAATTCGCTTGGTAAGAAGTTCCGGCCAGATCCACAAAACTGAATCCTGTGTTAAGGTGGTTCTCGTATTTTTCTTCGTCGTTCTTTTTGAAAATTTTTCTGGAAAGTGCATTGAAGGCGAAGATCAATTCTCCGTCTTCTTTAAATAAGATCTTATACTCTAGACCACGGCCTTTACTTTCGAATAGGGAGAGTGAATCTTCTCCCTTTCTGAAAATGCTCATGTCCCAAGTCCAGGAATCTCCCGTCTTTTTGATCAGGATCAAATTTGCTTTAACTAAACCGTCCGCCTTCAAGAGTGCCTGGTCTAGTCTTGCGACTAACTCCTGGGCAACTCTTGCTTTATCCGGTGGAGCTTGCGCATGGGAAACTTCCCCACCCATTAAAATCGGGAACATTAGGATGATCGAAATAAGATGAAACTTTTTCAAAACCTTTCCTTCCCGACAAATCCAAGGGATCTAATTTAATTACTCTGCTCTTAAACTAGGTGCACTATAAGAGTAAAGACTATGAACAGAACCTTGGGCTTGAGCGGATTCACTCCTTCTCTCGAATCTGAGTTTTCCTTCTCGGAGTCCTTTATGTAAATCTTGGACGGAACGGAATCCCATATCCTGAAAAGAAAGTCGCAATCCAAGGCTTAAATATGGAATAAAGTTCAGAATTGAACCTCTATCCACTACGGAACCGCTAACTCCCTGAGCCACTTTTACTTTTTGGCCCTCATTGAAATAACGTTTGTCTCCGCCCGCTTTCATGGCCTCTATACTTGCCATTCCCCGGTATTTCTTGAGACGAATTCCATTCTCATAAAAATACTCTCCAGGTGCCTCAGATGTTCCTGCGAACATAAATCCCATCATACATGCTGATGCTCCGATTGCCAAAGCATTTGCGATATCTCCAATATTGGAAATTCCACCATCTGCAATAACTGGAACATCATGTTTTGCTGCATGGGCCGCAGTTTGGTACACCGCAGTTGCTTGGGCTCTTCCCACAGCCATGGTATCTTGGGTGATACAGATGGAACCGGGTCCCATTCCGATCCTGAGTCCGTCTGCTCCTGCACTGATCAGGTTTTCGGCTTGGCCACGAGTGACTACGTTACCGCCAATCACTTCCAGGTTTTTGAAATTAGATTTAATGAATTGGAGCATCTCTATCTGGTAGATCGAGTTTCCCTGGGCAGAGTCGATGATGATCACATCCACTCCTGCCTCATACAATGCAGCGACCCTGTCCCTGGATTCAGGTAAGGTAGAAACTGCAGCCCCACATCTGAGCCTTTTGTTCTCATCCTTTGAAGAATCAGGGAATTCCTTATTCTTTTTCAGATCAGAACGACTCACTAAAGAGACAAGTTTTCCGTCTTTGTCTATGATCGGAAGTTTTCCTATTTTCTCTTTTTTAATGATATCGTTTGCTTCTTTTAAAGTGATCCCCGCTTTTCCGGTAATCACGTCCGTGGTCATTACTTTTTCCACAGGGATAGAACGATCTCTTTCGAAATCGATATCTCGATTGGTTACAATCCCGACCAATTTAGAATTTCTGGTTCCATCAGCAGTGATTGGAATTCCAGTGAATCCCAAAGTTTCTTTGATCTTGTCTAGATCGTGGATTGTATTTTTTGGCCCGAGAACAACCGGGTCTGAAATGAAGCCGTTTTCGAAACGTTTCACTTTGCTGACTTCAGCAACCTGCTCTTCTACAGAATTATTATAATGGATAATTCCTATCCCTCCCATAAGGGCCTGTGCGATAGCCATGGAGGACTCGGTCACAGTGTCCATTGGAGAACTTACGAATGGTCTTTTGAGTTTGATCTTTTTAGTTAATCTAGTCTCTAGTTCTACGTCGGATGGATTGAAATCGATAAAACCGGGCAGGACTAAAAAGTCCCGATAGGTAAGCCCGATTTGCATGCTGAAAAGTTCTTCGCCGGATAGGCCGTCTAAAAATTGGGAGTCTCGGTAAGATTGGTTTGACATTAGTGTACCTTACCTATTACATCAAAACGAAGCCAAAGGCTGGAATCAAGATAATTTTCCGCCGGAATCCGATCACCTTAGGAATTTAATGGAAAAGGTTCAAAGGAAACAAAGAGACAAAGAGTTCATCACAGATCCTGGTAAAAAACTCCATATCATTGGAAAATTTCTACTTAAAACAGATCTACTCGTAAGGGATACGGAAACTCATGAATCCGTTCAACTCCTCTCCGTCAATAAGGACGCCACAAAAATTTTAGTACAAGGTCGAATGGCCGAACAATTTAAGCTGAATGCTCATATTGTTTTGTACAAATTGCTCGCGAGATACGTCGAACTAGAATGCGAGGTCCTGGAAGAAAAACCGAATAATCAATATATCATGCAGGTGGACCATGTTTCCATCGCAAGTAGAGAGAGAAAATTTACTAGGATCAAACCGCCGGATGGAAGCGTTTGGATCACTAATCTGCGTACTAGCAGGACCACAATTGATGCAAACTTATTCAATATCCCCACTTCCGTAAAAGTGAATTTTGCGGATACGGAAAGAACTCTTAAACCTAAATTCGATATAGTCAAAATAGACGTTTTCAATTCTATCGGAGATAAGTTCGACCTAGTTAAAAAGACGGGTAAAATATTATATATTCCGAATACTCAAAAACCGGACTCTTTTAAATCTTCGGATCCGAACGGATTTATCGATTACGAACATGAACTTGGCGACGAAGACGATGTTCGTAAAAAGATCATAGAATACGCCAACCAAAAGATCAAATCGGAATTAATCGTTCCAGTTATCTATATCAACCATGATGAGCAGGCAATTCCTATCGGATATGTGCATGCCCAAAATAAGACCAGAGAAATAGATATCACCGAAGTAATGGAAATTAAAACCCTTACCTTTGATATGGTGGACCGGATCAGGGAATCCAATACCATTCTGGTAAAGGAAAGATTTTCAGTTATAGATCTTTCTACCGGCGGTTTAAGAGTAAAGATCAATCATCCTGATCTAAATAGCGAGCTTCCTAGAAGAAAAGGATTCACATTCGATATATTTTTCAAAATGCAATCTCCGATCACTGCTTACGGCGTAGTACGTTCGATCGCAAGAGATACGGATGGAAATTTATATGTAGGACTTTCTTTAGAAGGAAACTCCGCAAGACCTGGGGAGAAAAAACGTTTTATAGACAATGTAAATCGTATGCTTTCTGACTCAGGTGTAAAAGTTGGCTAAATTTGAAAAAAATTTCCAAAAGAAGATATTAATTTTGGCTTAATTGTTTTTCAAAAGGGTATATTATATAGAGAGAAGCGGGTAACACCTAAGCCCTCTTAGAGTCCCGCTGATGGAGGCTCTATGATATACTCTCCAGAAATTAAAACCTTAGACCCTTGCGATGGCAAAATTGTCTGGGCACCAACCAAATCCATTTTATTCATAATATGTTTAACCGTTTTTTTGATCTTCGGTTACTCCACCTACTCTCCCACTAATACTTTTATCTCCTTCTCTCTAACCGCGATCACACTTAGTTTTGGTCACTCGGTAGGATTACATCGGGGAATATTACACGATTCATTTTCTTCCTCTATACATTTAAAAAGGGTTTTACTTTATATAGCGGCTTTAACCGGGCTTGGTGGTCCTCTATCTCTCAGATATTTTCATGATCTAAGGGACTGGGCGCAAAGAAGTAAGGCATGCCACCCATACTTCTGCCATTACGATAATTTATTTAAAGATTTTATAATACAGAATAACTGCACTATAAAGATGAAAGAACAACAAACCTTTCTATATTCCAACGATTATGGAAAAGATAAGTTCATTCAATTTTTAGAGAAAACTTGGTTAATACAACAAATCCCGATCATCGCGATTTTAGGTTTTATGGGTGGATTAGGAGCGATTGTATGGGGAGTCTGCGGAAGAATTTCAATCTGTATTATAGGGAATTGGCTTGTAAGTCATTATGCTCATAAGAGCGGAGAGTTAGTTCGAGTCGTTCCGAATGCATGCACCCAAGGTTATAATATTCCTTTTATTTCACTTTTGACTATGGGAGAATCTCTTCATAATAATCATCATGCATTTCCGGAATCTAGTAAGTTCTCTTTACAAAAGGGAGAATTAGATCCGGGTTGGTGGTGCATCCGGTTTTTAAGTTTATTCGGTTGGATCAAAACAGCAAATGTAGCGGAAGTAAGCAGGCCTTAAGGAAAGTCCCACATTCTTACATCTACGAATAGAACATTTCCTTCTTCCATACTTTTTGAATAAGTGACTAAGAGCAGATTACTTTCTAGATCATAGTATGGGTTACTTGCGATCCAACCGCCGGAAGAGTCTTTTGCATTTTTATAAAATTGTTCTAAGAAGTATGGTCTCCAACTCCAATTCCTTCCCACAAAAGAATCGTCTTCTAACATTCCAGAATCGGAAATCCCGGAATAGTTTGGAGAAAGTTGCCTTCCTTCATGATTGGTTACATACATTCTAAAAACGGATTTTTCCAGAAGATAAGAATTTCTTAATTTAATAGTCACAACTCCATTGGAAGTATTCACTTCTATACCGGAAGATTCTAAACGATCTTCAAGTTCTTTCTCCTTTTTAATACGCCGGAGTAACTGGTATTTTTTATAATTAAAAAACAATTCATGAAGTTGAGAGAAACGGATACTCAAGCCGTTGATATCCATTAACTCAGGCGCCGGTTCTGCAAAATAGAAACCTTGTAAGAACCTAGCTCCATAAGTAAGAGCATTGTATAACTCCGTCTCCGTTTCTATACCTTCGAATAAAAGAGAACATCCCAAACTTTCGGCAAGTCTAGATAAAGTGAATAAGATCTCTTGAAAATTTCGAGAAGCAACCGAACTGCGGATCAACCCTAGGTCCACTTTGATAATATCAGGATGTAATGCACCGATCCGATCTAGGTTGGAAGATTTAGATCCAAGATCGTCAATCGCCACTAAAAATCCCGATCTTTTATATAAATTGATCAGTGGTTTTAGCTGATCTATTTCTCCGGAAAAATGTTCCTCTACAATCTCAATCACGATCCTTTTAGGGTCTAGACCGCCACGTTTCGCTATCTGCAAAGTATAAGGCTCTTCGTCCGTTTTGGACAATAAATAGTCCTGCATGAAAGAAGGAGATATATTCAGAAAAAGTTTTGTTTTAGGATCGAGACCCGGAGTATTACTAATCTTCTCCACTGCCTTTTTGCGAATGGTCCTATCTATTTCTAATTTAAGATTTTTGAATTCTTCTCTTTCTGAAACTGAAAAAGAATGAGGAATATCGGCTAAGAAGAATGGACCAAGACTATGGACTACGCCTTCTTTATCTATAAAACGAGCTAAAGCCTCGTAACCGAAGATAGAATCTTTTTCGACGGACAAGATGGGCTGGAAGTACGGAACAATCTCACCTTCGGAAAACCATTCCCGCCATTTGGATGCATTCCAAGAAGCTCTTCCTTCACTCATTCTTAACAATAAAATGGAAACCCTGTAAGAAGGATCAAGAATTTAAAATCAAAAGTTCAGATCAAATGATAAAAGAAGAATGAAGACTACTTAAACTAGTAACCGACTCCCAGTCCACAACGGAAATCTTCTGGGATACCTACCCATGGAGTTCTTGGCCCAGAATTTTGTATCAAATTTCTATTACCGCCTAAGTTTTCTCGGAGAATTTCCATAAATCTCTCTTTTGTGAAAAGATCTTCCGATTCGGTTAACAATTTCAATCGATCATAGTATACTTTTAGATTCGGATCTTGGATCAGGTTTTGTCCTGAAGTAACGGATTCCAAGTATCCTAGAGGAATATTTCGGGTAAAATGCCCCACTCTCCAGTTAGAAACTGATTTCAATTTACTTAATAAAGGATCCGTTAAAGCATTAGAGTCTATAATCTTACGATTTTCACCTGCAAAATAGCCATAAAAGCCTACGTTAATCGTAGAACATGCCTTGTCCGGGTCCTTAGGTGTTTTTTTATAATTTCTACCTACGTCTGCCCAGCCGTGAGTTGGGAATTCTTTGAAATTAAAGGAGCGAAGAAGATTAGTGCTTCTAAAATAAGCACCCTTTTCATCCTGGATCTCTCCATCATTCCTAAGTCTAGTATAATCTTTTGTAATATACAAATAGGAATTTTGGTTTAACAGGAATAAGGCGACGAAAAATAGAACGCTCACTCTAGGAATATAAGCACCGGAAAATCCCGAAAACAAAAATATGCAGGCTACAAATGGAAGAGCAAAAAACCTCCCTGCCATAAAATCTCCGCCTATGGAGCATATATATAGAGTATAAAGCCCTACACCTGCGGAAAGTGCTGCCTGCAAAAATTTCTTTTTACAGAGAAAATAAGGTAAAAATAAAATTACAGAGCTGATCGTAAGTGAAGTGAAAATATCCCAGCGAAAACTATTTTCTAAATACTCGATCCCATACGGCCATAAATGAGAAACGGTAAGATCAGTATTCAATTTTGCATATGCAGTATTCGGAAACAGATATCCGTAATATACCAACGAAAATGCAGACCAAAGAACAACAGGCAGAAGCCCCAAAATAGCAGCCCCAATAAACCTGCCCCAGGATTTGTTTTCTTTTAACGGTTTATACAAATAGAGAAGGAAAGGAAGTCCGAGAAGAACAGTGTCTTGTCTGTTTAGGTAAGATAAAGAAAGATAAAAGAAGAAAAGAAAAATATCTCGAAAATCAGCCTTCTTCTCCAGATCGAATGCCTTCCCTAAAAACAAAACGATCAAAAGAAAAGAAAGTGGGTTTTCCAGACCTGAACTAGAAAAATCAACAAATGCTCTCGAGGTAAGTAAAATCAAAAATATCCAAGAGCCATGAAACAAATTTCCTTCTTTTTTCCCAAACCGAGCAACAAGCAAACAAGCTGTTAGTCCAACGCAGATCCAAGAAAGAATTAAGGAAGAATAATATACGGGGATTGTCCAAAAAGAAAGAAAAATCAGACCGAATAACCAAAGTGGATGAGTATAAGCCTGGACCCTTTCATAAGTATTCCATCTAAGACCGAATCCGTTTAGAAAATTTTCCACAGTCCTAAAACTGATATAAGCATCTTCCGTGACCCAAGAATTCATGATCAACACATAGGCGAATAGAATACAAGAAATCGGAAAAAAGAATTTAGGAAGCGGTTTAAGGAAAAAGGAACGGACCTTTTCTAAGACGGAATTCACAACCTCCAAAGAAACATTCGGAATCTAAGTGTCATTCAGAATTCGGACAGCCGAAAAAAGATCAAAACTTTCCTCCGGGATTTCTTCTTGACCTTGGATTTTCCCGAAGCTTCTTAGTAGAATGCTTAATCGCCTTCTTTCCCGGATCTCTTCCTTTACTGGCAAGTATGCGGGATTCCTGATTTTCGGAACGGTGTTTTTATGCTTATTTTTAGCATGGCAATACCAAACTGGAATTCGGGTCGGAGATGGGGCAATTAAAGAACAACAACTTGCCGATCTTTTGCGTAACGGTCTTCCTGATTTTTCTTGTAGATATGCGGGAAAAGAGATAGATCCTGAGTTTAGATTCCTACCTTTAGATTTAAAAAAAGGGTCTACCATGGCCCATGTTTATAAAGGAAAATGTTACTATATTTTTCCTTTTTATTATACTGCAATCCAGTATCCCTTCGCAGTCCTCATGGGAAGATTTGGAAGTTTTTTCTTATCATTAATATTCGGGATTTTAACACTAAGAGCGTTATTTCAAATTTCAGAACTTTTAGGACTAAATGAAAAATCCAAATTTTTCTTTTTAATCTTATTATTATTAGGATCGGCATTCAGCTTATTCTCTACGGATCTATCTGAAACAATCCTCGCGATCTATGGAGTTACCCAAGGAATTTACTTTTTACTCAAAGAGGACAAATCTTCCAAATCTACCGATTTAATATTTGCGGGCGGATTTTTCGGATTTGCCGCTTTCTTTCGACAAGAAACGATCCTACTAGCTGCCAGTATTTCCCTAGTTTATGCTTTTAGAATATTCAGAAATCCAAAAACTGCATTATTCCCATTTACTTTCGGGACTCTTTTAATCATCCAGGCAGTGATCAATTATTCGGTAGTTGGACATCCATTAGGCTCTAGAGGTTATTTGCAGGAATCTTCTTCTTATGAATTAGTTTCTCAAATCTACTATTTATGGCAATTGGTGTTTTTAGGGAACGGTTCTTTGGGACTATTTGGAGCCTACCCTGCTTTGGCATTTATTATTTTGTGGAGACCGAAATTCGATTCTCTAACTCGGATTTTATACGGACTCGGGATTTTTATACTTCTTTCAGGTCTTTTAACTTCTACAAAATTTTGGCAGGGTGTATTATTCGGACCTAGATTCTTAATCACGATCCTACCTTTTTTGCTTTTATTCTTATTCTCGATTTTAGAAAAAAATTGGGAGAAGCTCAATAAACCATTTAGGATTGCAGCTATCCTTCTTATTTCCTACTCTATTATAGGTGGAGTAGTATTCGACAGGCTATATTATAAATTCACTAAATCAGTTGTAACCGAGCAAAGTGAACTCAGCGATCATACTTCCAAAATCGTAATCTACAGAAAAGGTTCCGTATTTTTACCTTCTAATTCTTTTAGAGAAGAAAGAGAGGTATATGAGATCGATTCTTCCGAATCTTTCGATGCACTTTTGGAAAAATTGTATACGATCGGAAAAACCCAAGTAACAGTAGTAGGCTTTAAAGATTCCTACCCTCGTGAAGTTTTAGTTCCTAAATCGGAAATTTTTGAGTTTAAGAACAGGACATTCTACCAAAGTCCTTCCATCAATATGGAAACTTTAGAATTTTCTAAACTAACTAAATGATCTGTTTCGGACTGAGTTCACGGAGCCGCAAAGGATTTCTGTTGGAGTTCCAACTTCGCGGCTCTTTAGCGAGATTTATTTTCCCCAGACTCTTCTGAACAAATCAGACTCTAGCAGATTTTTAGGATCTAGTTTTTTCTTCATAATTCTGAACTTCTCAAGATTTTGTTTAGGCATAGATCTTCTGTAAACTTCAGGACGAAGAGTACTATCTTTTGCAAAATAGAATCTTCCTCCATTTTTCACAACGATCTCATCCATTTCTTTGGCGAGTTCCCAAAGTTTAGTCTTATTTCCTTTGGTCAAAGGGAAATCCATAGCCATAGAATAACCATCTACTGCATGAGTGAGTAAAAACTTATCTGGTCTATGTTTCTTGAAGACACCAAGCCAGTTTACGATCCCTCTTTTTTGACAAAGACTTAAAATTTCTTCGAAACCTTTGACTGCGTTCTCTTTCGGAATAAAACTTTGGTATTGGATCATTGCACCAGGCTTGTACATAAATTTCCAATTCGGAACATAGTCCAAAAGAAAAGCATATTCAGCATGTCCTTGTTCGTAAGGTTTATTATTATTTAAAAACCCTGAGATCCATTTTCCGAAATTCACAAATCTCATTCCAAACTTATTGCTAAATGGATACATGAATAACCACATCCAAGACTTAGGAATTATCCCTAAGAATGTGCTTGGCAAAATTTGGTTTTCTAATTTGCAATTTTCAGGAAAGCCAGGATCTTCTCCTGCTTTTAGATGAACTGCTTTATGGATCTGGCCACGACCTAAACCTTTTCCAGAACCAAATCCATCCACCCAACCTACTAAATAATCGGACTGCTTGTATTCTCTTTCGAAATAATCATACATCTCTTGGAGGTTTGCAGTATTGACCGGCCAAACCTTCATCTTACCTGAGTAGATTTTTTTGAGTTTGATCGTTACTGTAAGAAATGCTCCAAGCATTCCAAAACCTGAAATTGCAGAATAAAATAGATCAGAATTCTTTTTAGGAGAACATACCGATTCTTTTCCATCAGGACTTAAAAAAGTAAATTCTTGGATATGATCTCCGATCGGCCCAACAGCAAAGTTATTCTTTCCATGAATATTCATAGAAAGTGCGCCACCTAGAGTAGGAAACATTGTACCACTTACAACTGGAGGCCAGAATCCTCTTTCGATCCCGAATTCCCAAAGTTGTTTGATGGTGACTCCCGACTCAGCAACCAAGACACCTGTTTTAGGATCAAAGGATAATATCTTATTAAAATTACGGATATCTACTACGATCCCTTGTTCATTCGTAGCAGCGTCACCGTAACTGCAACCGCCACCCCTAAATGCAACTTTCGTATTCGTATCTCTTGCATAAGAGAATAGATCCTTAAAATCCTGAATAGATGTAGGTAAAAAAACCTTACTATTGGAGAAATGATTCATTCCCCAAGCTTCTACCTTTTGAGCAGGACTTAAATGGGACTCGAACTCTTTCAGATCGAAACCTGTTTTTTTAATTTTGGAGGATGTCGCTTTTTTAACGGTCTTTTTTTTAGAAGCGGTTGCCATTTTAGATCACCTTTTCCTTAAACGGAAAGTTTTCTGAAAATAAAAGAAGGGATAAGTCTAATGATCAAAGAGACCAAAGCCCAACGAGCAGGCACATAGAAGTTCTCTTTTCCTGCATTCACTTTTGCTAATATAACTTGAGCAGCTTCCTTAGCGGTAATAAGCCACATAAGGCCTGGTAAACCTTCCGTCATTGGGGTCTCGATCATTCCAGGTTTTACTGTAACAACTTGGATCCCTTTTACTGCCAAACGATTGCGTAAAGCCTCTAAGTAAGTGGACATACCTGCCTTAGATGCGTTGTAAACCGGGTTCCCTCTACGACCTCTATCACCTGCAATGGAAGAGATACCTATAATTTTGCCTGCCTTCTTCTCTTGGAAATAAGTAGCAGCGGAGTTCAACCAAGCCACACAACCTAAAAGGTTCACTTCTAACATTTCCAAGTCTTTCTCGACAGAAAATTCTTCTGCGCCGACTCTATGCATCACACCGGATGCGTAATAAATTTCGTCCAAACCGCCTAAGGCTTTTACTGCCTTGGCAAATTCTCCCGGGACCTTGGAGTATTCAGTAACGTCATGTTTGACGAATAAGTTTTTTGTCTTGGAGGAAGGAAGTTTTTTCAGTTCCTTCTCTCTTCTTGCAAAAGCAGCGACCTGATGTCCCTCTTCGATCAATTGAGATGCAATTTCTTTTCCGATACCGCTAGAAGCGCCTACTACGATGATCTTTTTAGCCATACCAACCTTTCTGGGATGCAAGGCCAGTATGACAAGCCTGATTTGGGCTGTTTTGGGGAGAAGAATGACCCGAGCCTATGCGCCTAATCGTTTATCTCCGTTGGGACCATTCTCCGAAATATAATCGGAAAGAAAAGATCCGCTTTCATACCAAACACCGGTATTACGATTTAAAATTTCAGAAGGTTTCCAGTTCTTTTTATAATCCATCTTAGGATGTCCCGGAAGAAAAAGACCCAATTGAAATTCTTTAAATCCCTTTTCTTTTGCCCAAAGAATAGAAGATAATATCAGAAAATTTCCCAAACTTCTTTTGGATTCTTCCGGGTCAAAAACGGAATACACAGCGGACACAGTCTCGAGTCCTAGATCCAATAAAATCCAACCTAAAAGTACATCGTTTTTATAAAGAAGAAGTTCTAAAGAATTTTCAGAACCTACATACATTTGGAATTTCATCGTTTCCAAAATTTCAAAATCGGATTCTCCGTGACTTCCCTTATGCCTATGTCTTTGATACTTTAGATATAAACTTTCCTTATTCGCGTCAATCTGCGGGAGAGATGTTTTGAGACTTAGATCAGAATTGATTTTTTCCAATCTTTTATGTGAGGAAGTTTTCTGAAAGATTTCGAGAGGAATACGATAACTCAAACAATGGGAACAGTTCGAACAATTTGTTCTATAAAAAAAGTTCCCGGATCTTCTAAATCCAAATCTAAACAGTACGTCCAATCCCTCTAAAGGAATATTTTCCCTTAAGATAAAACCTTTTACCTTGGAACGCCTGTCCGGATAATAACTACATTCCGATTCAGGAGTTTCGGGGAGTGAATTTAGGAACTGAAAATAATCTATCTGCATTGTTATAATGCCAATATCCTAGATAGTTTTTACATTGCCAAACCAAAGCCTCCGAAGGATAGGACTATTGATGGTATTTGGTTTAATGATAGATCATCCGGCACGTTGGAACGCTTATAAATTGGCTTTCGGGCTTACTGCCTTAAGTTATCTTTTTTATTTTTTATCCCTTCCTTTCGTTCTGTTTGCCTTATTAGCAGTCGGACTTCTATGTTTGATCGGAGGGTTATTTTTCCCCCATACATTCGATCATTTGTATCGGACCTTCCAATTTTTGGTTTTAGGGATACTCTCCTTTTTCCTTTCCTTATTCATCCTGATCGGGTATTTAATATTCTGGAGACCATTCCAATTCATTTTGGGATCTAAAAACCAAGATTAAAACCAGGTGAAAAAGTTCAAAATATACTGCGACGGAGCTTCCAAAGGAAATCCGGGACCTTCTTCCATCGGGATTGCCGTTTACGAAGGAGAAACCGAGGTACATTCTATCTCGCGTAGGATCTCCGACGGAACAAACAATGTTGCGGAATGGGCGGCTCTGGAAGCGGGGATCGAATATTGCCTCTCCCAAGACGCTCTCGAAGTTACAGCCTATTTGGATTCGGAACTGGTAGTAAAACAGTTCAAGGGAGAATATAAGGTCAAATCTCCTCACCTACAAATTGCAAAGGAAAAGGTCAAAGGTCTGACTTCTAAATTAAAACTTTTCTCAATCCACCATGTTCCGAGAGAGAAAAACAAGCGGGCAGATAAGTTAGCAAACCTGGCCTTCGAATCTTAAACGCACCTTCAACCGCCGTGTTGGAGTTCCTACAAAATAAAAAATGGTTTCCTAATGGAGTTCTTTATAAAAAATTCCTAGCATGAGTTCTAAAAGGCAATTACTTCCGATCTGCTTTGCACTTCTCGGCCTTCTATCTTTGCCCAACTGTAAAGGTAGTATCTTAGATAAAATGAAAGACCTACAAAAAGAAGGAAAATATTTGGAACTTGCCATCCTATGCAACGAGCATAAGGACGAAGAATACAAAGAAATTTGTAATACTGCCTGGGACGAAACAGGAAGAAGGATAGACCAAATCCTTTCCCAACAAGCGGATCTTCCCTTTTTAAGAGTTTCCGTAGATCAAAAAACCAAAAAGCAGGTAGAGGAAATTTTTTCCAAGAACCCTGCACTCAAAGATCGTTATCTACCGATTTGGAAAAAGATCGTCCAGGAATGATGAGCCCCGATCCGAAACAACTTATCTCGCAAATCCCTTCTCCTTTTATAGAGGATCTATTAGAGATCAGTAAAACGATAAAAGATCATGGAGGAGAAGCCTATTTAGTCGGCGGAAGTGTCCGAGATCTGATCTTAAATAGAATCCCACACGAATACGATCTCGCAGTTTCTATCTCTCCGGAAAAAATGCAAAAGATCTTCAAAAGGACCGTGCCGACAGGGATCAAACATGGGACCATCACGGTATTATTCCAGGATAGATCTTATGAATTGACCACATTCAGAAAAGACGAAGACTATATAGACGGAAGAAGGCCCGAAACAGTACAATTCGGAGTAAGCCTAAGCGAAGATCTAAAAAGAAGGGACTTCACTATGAATGCCCTCGCCCTGGATCTTCTCCAAGAGATATTAGTAGATGAACATTCCGGACAAGAAGACATTCAAAATTCTTTAATCAGAACCATAGGGAACCCGGTCTCCAGATTTACGGAAGATGGACTTAGACCGGTTAGAGCCATTCGATTTGTTTCTACACTCGGATTTACAATCCACCCTGATACTTCAGAAGCGATCGAAACATGCAAACAGGTCACAGCAAAGGTTTCCCCGGAAAGAATACATGACGAATTTTTAAAAATACTCAAAAGTAAAAATCCGATCGGAGGATTGGATCTATTAAGAAAACATAAAATTCTGGAATTATTCACCAAAATAAAATTATATTCGGTAGACTGGGAAAAATATAAAAACGGATTTTCCAAACTTATAGAAACTTCCGAAAGACCAAGACTGGCTTATTTTTTGGCTTCCTGTTTTGCAGAACAAACCTGGTTTTCTGACTCGACTGTATTTTTTAAAGAACTCAGATTCTCCAACCAGAGGACCAAAGATTCTCAGTTTTTGGTAAAAACTTTATATTCAATCATCCAATACAGAGAAGAATTAAAAACTTCTCCAGGACTTCGCACTCATCTGCTCCATCCCGTCGCTCAATATGCAGGAAAAAAAGATCTTTGGGATTGGTGCTTAGAACTTTCCCTTCTTTGGTCCGCTTTCTTAAATGAAGAATCATTTTGGCTTTCAAACGCAGAACAAGAATGGAAGAAGAATCCCCCTCTTCTTCTTTCAGACCTAACCATAGACGGAAACTTGGTCCGGGAAAAATTCCCGGAACTTCCTGCGCCTAAATTGGGAGAGGTACTGCGATCCTCTTTGATTTCCGTGCTCCAAGATCCAAGCCTGAATTCAAAGGAACTTCTTCTAGATAGTATCCGGAAATCACTCTAACCGAGGGCTTAAGATCTAAATTCGTCGAAGCTACTACAAAATTCACCTTCTTCCAACCCGGTTTATACCAAAACATCTTCTAGTCTGCCTAGTCCTTCAGCACACTAAATCATGCTCAAAATTTAAGCATATTGCGCTTATTGAAAAATTAGTCCAAAAAGTTTATAAAATATGAGCATCAAATATTGGTTTTAGAATCGTTTTTAAGCCTTATTTAGTCTCTTTGCCTATTTTTAACATGTTGGCACGCTAGTTGCATACTTATCGGCATAGGAGATTTAGGAGAATGATGAGAAAAAAAACAGCCAGCCTCATTGCTACCTTTACTCTGGTGACCGCCTCTTCGATGTTTGCCCAAGCGAAGAAGGAAACGCCGGACCCGAAGGCAGCAGGTGCAGTGAAAGCTGCTCCAGCCCCAGAACCTGAAGATACGAAATGGTATGATAAGGTAGACTTTTCCGGATTTGTGGATGTGTACTACATGTACAATAACAACCCACTCCAAGGAAGCGCCGTAGATACGACCAGATCGTTCGAAACTAGCAACAAAAACTTTGGTGTTAACGCAGCAGCTCTTGCTGTTCAAAAAACAGCTGAAAAATCCAGCCCTTGGGGATTCCGTGTGGATTTCCAAAACGGACAAAACAACGCGTTCCAAGAGGCGCCATATTCCCAAGCTAACGGTGTATATAACTATAACATGCTGAAACAAGCGTATATCAGTATGTATTTCCCTGTGTTAAAGGGGATGACCTTAGACGTTGGTAAGATGGCAACACATATTGGATATGAAGTGTTGGAATCGATGAACAACCCTAACTACTCGATAGGGGCCATCTTCCAAAACACCATCCCGTTCATTCACACCGGTGCTCGCTTAACTACTCAATTTACAGACAAATGGGCAGGAACCTTTTATCTGTATAACAGTGGTGGTGGTACTGGTTATAGAACTGGAGTTCCTGATGGAAGTACTACTAATAACTACTTCTACGAAGCAGCTACTCAGCATAAAGCGATTGGAACACAGCTAAAGGGAACCTTGATTGAAGACAAATTATCCATTACTTGGAACACTTTGTATTCTCAAGATGGTGCTACAGGAAGAATCGATCCATGGAAACAATATGCAGCTGATCAATTAGCTACTGCTACAGGTGACCCTGCAGTTGCAGCTCTTACTGCTCCTAATGCAAAGTATAATAAAGATTATTGGTTCATGAACCATGCAATCTTGTCCATGACTCCGACAGACAGAATCCAAATCGACTTAGATTATACTTGGAGTGAGAAAGCTGGTGGCGCTGCTGCAGCTAACCTTCTCCAACAACAGTACAACTCAGCAGGTACTGCAAATGTTGAAACTATTCTTGGCGGAACTGTTACTACTGAAAAAACCAAAAGTACCTATAAGTCTTACGGTATCTTCAGTAAATTCAAGATCGGTGAGACTTGGGGAATCAATGTTCGTTTTGAGTATATCGACGATAGCCATAACAACGGCCGTTTGACTACCTTCAACCCGTTTGCAGGATCTCAAGCAGCTAACTCTTGGTATGCAGGAAAATATGCACAAGACAAAGCTATTGCAGAACAAATCCTTGCAACTAATCCTGCATTGGCTGGTTTAAGCGCAGATCAACTTCTTGCTGCTCTTGATCCTAAAAACTACAAAGATTACGGTGGATCTTCTAACTACGGACAGTATAAAACATTTACTGTAACTCCAGTTTGGAACTACACTGAAAATCTACTCATCAAATTGGATATGAGAAGAGACTGGGCAACCGGTTATCAATTCGTAACTCAAAGTGGTGAGAAAAGTAAAGACCAATACGGTATAACCTTAGGGGTCGTTGCTAAGTTCGATTAATCCGGATTTAGTAGATTTCTACAAAAAAGAGCGTCCTTTCGGGCGCTCTTTTTTTATCTTCGGATAAATAGGGAAATTTAAACTAAGGAAAGAAGAAGGTTAACTTCTCAAAAATCCAGATCCGACTGCCCAGACATGGCAACCAATTGCCTTCTAAAGGAATGAGGGAGAATATTCCAACAGGATCTGAATGTCTTTTTCCAAAAGCCGACGTCTGCTTTTTTAAGTTTTGCTTTTAAGTTCTCGCTCATCTTCCAGACCCTCTAAGATTTTTAGAGCGAAAAAATCGTCAAAAAACTTCGTCCTGTTAGTCGTTTCTCGGTTCGGAATTTCAAAAATCTATCCAAGAAATTTTAGATTTCCCAGATAGATTTTTATGATTTTTACGTCGGATAATGAATCGGTTTTGCGACCGGTATGCCTCACCGATCCTTCTTCCTTAACTTTTAAGCTACTAAAACCCCATAGACGATAATCGCAATCCCGACAAGGTTCGCAGTGACACCTATTCCACCGAGGACCTTTCCAAGAGGCGGATTTTCCTTAAATTCATCTTTGATACCTTGGAGCCAGTCCACAGTATCTTTTAAGGCGATAAATCCGGAAGAAACCGCAAATGAAATTGCACCGATTAGAGCGGACGTTTCGGAAAGAGGAGCTAGTTGAAATGCAAATACCAAACCAAGGATCATAGCACCTTGCATCAATGGTCCGATATGGGCAGCCTGCAAATATCTGGAAGGAAACTCAGCCTTCATTCTCGCGAATGCATACGCGAAGCCTGTTAGACTTCCGTATGCTAAATTTAAGACCCCAGTCAGGATCAAAATTTTTTCGGGTAGATTCATTGTCATCACCTGTCTTTATTTAAGACAAGTGCATAACCTAACGTTTCTTTTTAGCGAGAACTTTTTTCTTTACCTTCTTACTTCCGTTCCTATGCGCAGGAGAGGCATCTTCGATATCTTCTTCATCATATAAGGAAACGTACGCTTCCGGATGAAGTTCGAATGTCTCTTCTTCAATCGGATGTTTTCTATCCCCTACTACTACCAGATAGAGAGAAGGAAGAACACTCAATACCAGGAATAATGCGGAGAATAATCCTCCTACAATTACCGTTGCCAATGGTCTCTGGACGTCGGAACCTACTCCCGATGCCAAAGTAGCAGGGATCAATCCGAGTAGAGCAAGTAACATCGTCATCAACATCGGTCGCAATTGGATCACGGCAGCTTGTGTTACGGCTTCTTTAGTCGTTAATGTAGGTTCGTCCATTAGAAGGTGATTTGTCCTAGAAACGAAAAGTACCCCAGACATAGTGGCAATCCCGAATAAAGAGATAAATCCTACCCCACTAGATACGTTAAAATAATACCCTCTGAGTAGAAGTGCATACATTCCTCCCACCAATGAAAGAGGGAGACAGGCCAAAGCCACATAAACATATTTTAGATTTCTATAAAGTAAGAATAATACTCCGAAAATGATGGCAATCGTAACCGGAATAACGATCGCCAATTTTTTACCTACTCGAGCAAGATTCTCGTATTGTCCTCCGTAACGGACCTCGTATCCTTCCGGGAGTTTTATCTTCTGTTGGACTTTTTTACGAAGTTCATTTACGAATCCACCCTGGTCTCTTCCTCTTACGTTTGTTCGAACAGTAATTGTCCTTCTACCTTCCTGGCGGAAAATCATAGTAGGCCCGTCTTCCAAAGTAATTTTCGCTAATTGAGAAAGAGGCACCCTTTCTCCTTTTGGAGAAATGATAGGCATTGCTTCTATAGCTCTTTTGGAAGCCCTATAATCTTTTGAGAATCGAACTACAATCCCGAATCTAGCAGGTGTTTTTGGGGGAATGTCGGAAGGCCCTTCGTATAAAGTACTGATCCTCTGCATTCCGATGGCAGCTTCTACCATTTGTTGTATATCGCTTACATTAATACCATAACGGGCCGCGGCTTCTCGATCGATCCGAACAGTTAACTGAGGGCTATCAGCTTCCTGCTCTATACCGAACTCACTTGCTCCCGGCATATCCTTTACAATATCCAAGATCTCTTCCGCAAGTTTACGCATCACTTTTAAGTCTTGTCCGGAAACGAATACTGCAAGGTCAGCAATGGTTCCCATGATCGCTTCCGATAAGTTATCCATGATAGGCTGAGAAAAACTGATCCTTGCTCCGGGAAGAGTGGCCTCTAGATCATTTTTCATTCTAAGAAGAAGTTCTTGTTTAGTGATCCTTTCCTTCCAGTCATCGTAATCCTTCAAACTTACGAGCACTTCCAAACGGTTCGGAGGAAGTGGATCGGTTCCGTCGTCATTCCTTCCTAACTGAGAAAGTACTACGCTTACCTGTTCGTTCTTATAAATAGTCTCTCGTATCTTAGGCATAAATTTACGAGCTTCCGGTAGAGAGATCCCTACAGGGAAAAATATTCTTAAATTAAAACCGCCCTCGTCCATTTCGGGCAAGAATTCCGTTCCGAGTTTATATCCACCGATCCCTAAAAGTATGACCACGGCAGTGAAGGAATAAATGACGACCCTCTTGGATCTTTCCACTAGATAGTCTATTAACTTTTTATAACGTTCCTCTATCCACGCATACACTGGGTTATGCCACGCGATCGGTCCCGGGTTTTCCGATTCGAAATACTTTCGGAACATATAAGTTATCAATACAGGAACGACCGTCATGGAGAAGATCAAAGCCCCGAAGATCGCAAAAGAGATTGTGAAGGCCATCGGTTTAAAAAGACGTCCTTCGATACGTTCAAAAGAAAAAATAGGCAAATAAGCAAGTATGATGATCAGGATTGAAAATAGAATTTCGGTCCCGACCTCGGAAGCGGATTCTGCAGTCAGCTTAATGATCCCTTTGCTCTTATCTCCCGGAGTAGCATCCCTATATCTTCTCATGATATTTTCTACCATGATCACGGCACCATCCACTACGATCCCGAAGTCGATAGCTCCCAAAGACAATAAACTCGCAGGGATCCCGGTTATATTCATTAGAAGGAATGCGAATAATAATGCGAACGGAATGGTTGCCACTACCACGAGGGATGCTTTTGCACTTCCTATGAAGAAAATTAGCACCAAACTTACAACCATCACTCCTTCTAAAAGGGTTCTTCCGATAGTGCGTAATGTATAATTTACAAGGTCACTTCTGTCATAGGTAGTTCTAAGTTGTACTCCGTCTGGAAGATAATTCTCATTGATCTCTTTTACTTTGGCGCGGATCCTATCTCCCATCTCATTCGGATCACCCCAGCGACGCATAGCCACCAACCCCTGGACCGAGGAATCAATATCCATGATCTGATCGTCTACACGGACCGTATAACCTAAGACTCCACTTGGGATCGGGTGAGAAATTTCTACAGTAGCCAAGTCCCGGATAAATACAGGGACTCCATTCACTGTTTTTACTACGATATTTTCGATATGTTGAGCTTCTCGTATTGCACCTAACGAGCGGATTGGAAATCCTTGCTCACCTTGCAAAAGTAGATTTCCACCCGTATTCAAGTTATTTCCCTGAACAGCTTGGATCACATCACTGATTGTAAGTTTATAACGTACTAATTTATCGGGGGAAGTTACTATATGGAATTGTTTAGGTAAACCTCCGAATGTGACTACATCCGCAATTCCAGGTATAGAAAGCATCTTAGGCATTACAATCCAGTCCTGGATCGTTCTCAATTCCATCGGAGTGTGGTTTCCGGAAGACTCCACAACGTACCTGAAAATTTCTCCCACAGGAGAACTCATAGGTCCTAAAGCAGGTTGGACTTCCTCAGGAATATCAGCATCCGCGACCCTTTCCATGAGTCGCATCCTGGCAAAATAATCGTCGGTCCCGTCTTCAAAAACGAATTGAAATACTACAAGACCATTGATGGTTCTGGAGCGACGGACTGCTACTTTAGGGATGGCATTCAGTACCCTTTCGATCGGAAGAGTAATTCTTTCCTCTACTTCAACAGCGGCTTTACCCGGAAATTTCGCGATCAAGCGAACTTGAGTATCTGCGATATCCGAATAAGCTTCTTTTCGAATATCTGTCCAAGCCCAAACTCCTAAAATCGAAATGAATAAACAAGCGATGATAGTAGGAATCCTGAACTTGAGAACAGATTCTATGAGTTTATCGATCATTACTTAAGTCCTTTGGAATTAAATAAGGACCTATACGAGGCCGGAAAGAAAGAGGATCTTCAAATTAACATGAAAAGGTCAGAGAAAAGTCATACAAACAGTTCGGGCAAGAACTGATTCATAGACTTTCATGCAAAATCTCCCGAAAAGGGGACCTGGATATATTATAGAAGTCGGACTTAAGATTCCCCGGATTATAGGCCTATAGTCTCCGGGTTTAGCAATATCGTTCAAGGCTTGTGGAGCAATCTTTTTTTAATGGAATCTCAATGAAAGCGTACGAGATCCCGCTTCCCGATCTGTCGATCAAAAAGCGGGGAAAATGAATTTATCCTTTGTTAGGCGGAGACTGAAGTTTCCGTTTTACAATAATCGATATTTTACCGTTGGAGTAATCGCTTGGATTTTCGAACCTTCGAGTTTCTAGAAGAAGTTTTACCCTTTTTAGACTTAGGTTCTTCTTCCTCTAAATTCTCGTATAAAGAAACGTATGCTTCCGGATGAAGTTCGAATGTGTCTTTTTTCTGCTCCTGCTTGGATCCTTTCGAACCACCGATCACTAAAATGTACAAACTAGGCATCACAGTTAAGATGAGTAAGAGTGCAGAAGCAAGTCCTCCCACCATTACGGTTGCCAAAGGTCTTTGCACATCCGATCCTACTCCGGTTGCGATCGTTGCAGGGATCAAACCAAGCAATGCCAATAACATTGTCATCAATCTCGGTCTTAACTGCGTGACTGCAGAATGAACGGAAGCTTCCTTTACGCTCATATTCGGATTGTCCCTAAGCATATGATTTGCTTTAGACACGAATAGGATTCCTGCCATGGTAGCAATACCGAATAAGGAAATGAATCCAACTCCGGCTGATACGTTGAAGTAATATCCTCTAGCAAGTAGAGCGTAAATCCCGCCTAACAAGGAAAGAGGAATACAGGATAGGGCAACGATCACAGATTTTAGATCCCTATAGAGCATGAATAAAAGCCCGAAAATGATCCCGATTGTTAATGGGATCACGATAGCTAATTGTTTCCCAACCCTTGCCAAGTTTTCGTATTGGCCCCCATATTTGACTTCGTATCCTTCTGGGATCTGGATCTCTTTATTCACTCTTTCTCTCAGCTCGGAAACAAATCCACCCTGGTCTCTTCCCCTAACGTTCATACGAACCGTAAGTGTACGTTTTCCATCTTGGCGGAAGATCATAGTAGGAGAATCTTCCTGAGTGATATCAGCTACTTGAGAAAGTGGGATCCTTTCTCCTTTAGGAGAAATGATAGGGATATTTGCAATCTCTCTCGCAGATTGTCTATAATCTTTGGCAAAACGGACTGCAATTCCGAATAACGCACGTTCTTTAGGAGGATTATCCATTGGGCCTTCGTAAAGATAACTGATCGGTTCCATACCTACAGCTGCTTCGATCACTTTTTGGATATCTTCTACATTGATTCCGTAACGGGCAGCGACTGCACGTTTGATCCGGATCACGAGTTGAGGAGCAGGAGCTTCCTGTTCTATCCCGTACTCGCTTGCACCCTTCATTTTGGCAACGATCTCCAAAATTTGTTCAGACAAATGCCGCATAACGGTCAAGTCTTGGCCTGAAACGAAAACTGCTAAGTCTGCAATAGTCCCCATGATCGCTTCCGACAAATTATCCATGATAGGTTGAGAGAAACTCACACGAACTCCAGGCAATCCGCTTTCAAGATTGTCTCTCATTCGGATCAGCAATTGTTCCTTTGTGATCCTTTCCTTCCATTGTTTATAGTCTTTCAAACCTACATAAACTTCCAAACGGTTTGGAGGAAGTGGATCCGTTCCGTCATCATTCCTTCCATATTGAGAAAGGATCATATTCACTTGTTCATTCTTATAAATGATCTTTCTGACTTCAGGTACGAATTTTTTGGCCTCGGGTAATGAGATACCTACAGGGAAATACAATCGAAGAGTAAATCCACCTTCGTCCAAAGAAGGTAAGAACTCGGTTCCTAAGGACATGCCGCCGATTACGAGAAGTCCCCCTACAATGCTGAATGCAATGGCGACTACACGTTTAGAACGATCCACTAAGAAGTGTACGATCTTCTCGTATTTTGCTTCCACCCAATGGTAGAATGGATTATGCCATTCGATCGGTTTATTTGTCTGCCCTTCGAAAAATTTGCGGAAGAAGAAAGCCATCAATACCGGAACTACGGTCATCGTAAATAATAACGCACCGAAGATTGCGAAAGACAATGTGAATGCCATCGGCTTGAAGAGTCGCCCTTCTATCCTTTCAAAAGAGAAGATAGGAAGATAAGCCAGAATGATGATCATGATCGCAAATAAGATCTCTGTTCCGACCTCTGTGGCACATTCATACGTAAATCGAATGATCCCCTTTTGTTTATCTTCCGGAGAAGCTTCCTTGTACCGCCTCATGATATTTTCCACCATGACCACGGCGCTATCCACAACGATCCCGAAGTCCACAGCTCCTAAGGAGAGCAAACTCGCGGAGATCCCTGATGCGTTCATCACTGTGAACGAGAATAATAATGCGAAAGGAATGGTAGCAACCACCACCACCGAAGCCCTAAAACTTCCGATAAAGAAGATAACCACAAGGCTTACCACTCCGATCCCTTCGATCAAAGTAGTTCCTACGGTTCTCAGAGTATAATTGACCAAGTCTCCACGATCATAGGTGGGTCTAAGTCGAGTGCCCTCCGGCATATACTTTTCATTGATCTCTTGTATCTTAGCTCTGACCCTTTCTCCGAACGCGTTAGGCTCCACCCAACGTCTCATTGCCACAAGACCTTGGACTGCTGAGTCTACATCGACCAGACCTTCCGTATCATTCTGGACAGTATAACCTAAAACCCCACTCGGAATAGGATGAGAGATTTCCACCGTACCCACGTCCTTGACGTAAACCGGAACTCCATTCACGGTTTTTACTACGATGTCTTCGATATCTTGAGGCGAACGAATGGATCCCAAGGATCGGATCGGGAGAGATTGCTCCCCTTGTAATAGAAAATTACCACCAGTGTTCAGGTTATTATCCTGAATCGCTTCGATCACATCAGCAACTGTGACCTTATATCGGATTAGTTTATCAGGAGAAGTTACTACGTGATATTGTTTAGGTAAACCTCCGAAGGTAACCACATCCGCAATTCCGGTAACCTGAAGTAACTTAGGAATCACAATCCAGTCCTGGATACTTCTAAGCTCCATAGAAGTTTTAGTACCGTCTACGGATTCCACTACATATCGGAATACCTCTCCCACAGGAGAACTCATCGGTGCTAAAGTTGGACTTACTTCTTCCGGAATGACTGCGTCCCTCACTTTTTCCATGAGTCGCATACGTGCGAAATAATCGTCTGTTCCTTCTTCAAAAACGAACTGGAATACTACAAGTCCATTGATCGTCCTAGAACGTCTTACTATCACATTCGGAGTTGAGTGAAGTACCCGCTCAATCGGCATGGTCACCCTTTCTTCTACCTCTAAGGTAGCTTTTCCGGGAAACTTTGCTACAATACGGACCTGCGTATCCGCAATATCAGAATATGCTTCTTTTCTAATATGGATCCAAGACCACACTCCCAAGAGCAATGCCAATATGGATAGCGCAAGAGTGATAAATTTAAAACGTAGCGAGGACTCTATTATTAAATTGATAAACTTCATTAGTAGGACCTAGTATCAAAGAAGTAGCCTAATTGGATGAGAAGTTGAGGATTTTTATAATCTCCGCTTCCTATCCCTCCTCCAACTTGCAGAAAGAAATTTCCTAGAAGGAAATCATAGGTTAGTCCAATATACCTTTGGTTCAACGTAACTTTTTGGGTATCTCTACTTTGGTATTCCAAAACAGCTGCCAAATTCGGATTTTGTTCGGCTATATAAGAACGAATGATCAGATCTTCAAATGTCGGATTTCTGTGTTGATATCCTGGGAAATCGCTGCCTGTTGGATAAGAAGTTTGTCCACCTCTTCCTAACTCCGGGGCAAAAGGGTCCACTTGGAATTGTCCTATTACTACGGAAACACTATGTGCGATGACGGAAGTTTTCCAGAAACTAAATCCTAGGTCCGCCTGCCATCCCCACCAATGAGGTCCCCAATGCCCGCCGGACCCGCGTATTACTATATCCTTATAATAATATCCTAAATTAAAATTGATGCTTCCGGGAGAACCAACACTCGCTCCGTATACGAAAAAGTTCGTAGATTTTGGAAGCGCCTTTTGTGAAAGTTCATCTTTTTCTTCTGCACCAAATTTGCTTTTACGATCTGCATCCGGTGTCCACTCGGGAGAAATTTCTTCGCTCTTATAATCCTTCTTTTTTTCCTCCGAATAAACGGAAGAAACAAAAGAAAATAAGAATATTATAATAATAAAACTTAGTATTCTTTTCATAGAGATTAAAATCCGAAACTAAGTCCTTTTAATAGAATGGCTCCTTCTATAACCACCCTGTCGCCTTTAGTCAGTCCTTCCAGAACGTTAACTCTCTCTCTGGTAGAGATCCCGAGCACAATTTCCCTTCTGAAAAATTCGTGAGGAGTTTCTTCTACGAATACGTAATTTTTTCCCTCTACGGTTACTACGGAATTGAAAGGAATCACCACCGAGTCGCTTCCTGTTTCTTCCGGAAATTTTACGGTTGCGAACATCCCCGGTTTTAATCTATAACCTTCGTTTTTGATCGCGATCCTGACTTTTACAGTTCTTGTATAAGGATCTACGTTATCTCCGAGCGCTTCTGCAGTTCCGTTCCATTCTTGGTTCGGGAAGGAATTGAAGATAACCTTCACTCTTCTTCCTTTTTGCAGACTGGAAAGTTGGGATTCTGGAACGTCGGAAATGATCCATGCAGTTTGACCGGCCGCCTTTTTGATCAAGGCGGGATTCAAACCCACAGCTCTCAGCTTTCCTTCGAACTCTGCGAATTCAGCTTCGTCGTTATTCACTTCGGTCTCAGCTTCTACCAAATCTTTTTCGGTAGCAACCCTATGTTTGAACATGTCTTTGATACGATCCAAATTTTTGCGGGATCTGTTCAGACTGTTCTTCGCATGGACATAACCTACATATAGATCGTTCAATTCAGCGGATTCGAATAATACGATATGCTCCGAATCGGATACGGAAGGAGAAGTAGTTGCGATCAACCTTGCAGGGGCTTCTACATTCACGAATTCGCCCGGTTTGCCGATCTCCGCACTTTTGATAATCTCAAGCCCAGGACTATTTTCCTTAAACTCTATCCTTTCACCTTTATCATGGACGATCGCCTTTTGAGGGCGAGGAGGAGTTTTTTTCCCACCCTTATTCAATGTGAAAGAAACGATGGAAACGGAAATTGCCGCCACCAGAACGATTAATAAAATTCTAAGTTTGTTAGATGATGGAATCATTTCGAGCCCCCTTCCTGAGTACCGGAATCTCCGTTGGATTTATAACTTGGGACGATCAGCCCCGTTCCGACCGAGTAATTTACTCCTTCGATCGCTTCCATTCTGTCCGTTTGGAGGCGTAACATTTCCACGATACTGGATCTGTATGTTTCGAAGAAGTCGGCGAATTCTAAAATGGATATATAACGTTTTTCGTAACTAAGGATCATATCCTCCGCTAAATCTGCGTAATCCTTAGTATAAGTATTTCTGAATTTTCTATAGAGATCGTCTTTTGCTTTCGCAGTAGCCAATGCTACGCTCACATCGTTCTCCACTTCCAAAATCAGGTTTTTTAATTCTTGTTTTCTGACTTGGATGGATTTTTCGGCTGCCTTGATATTACCTTGGTTCCTATCGAAGATCGGAATATTCAACTGAGCGGTAATCCCCCAATAGTTCTGGAAGGCGGTTCCCCCTCTGTTGTACATCGGACCGAATGCAAGATCCGGGATCGCGTTTGCATGTTGCAATTCCAGGTTCGCTTCTTCGTATCTTAAAGCTTGTACTGCTTTTTTCAGGTCGGGTCTGTATTCCCGAGCCTTAGCAAGCATATTATCTAATTTAAATCCTTCGATAGTTGCCTTTTCCACAAAGTCCAGATCCAAGATCGGAACGATTGCGACTGACTGGCTTCTATAAGCATCTTCGTTAAGCAAAACTCTTAGGTCTGCTTCCTTCTCCAGGACCTTAATCCTAAGATCTTCTCTTTCTTTTCTTAAGAAGAATAGAAGTGCCTTTAAACGTAAAACTTCGGACTGAAGGACTGCTCTTCTTTTATAAGCAAGTTCTGCAGAGTTTACGGTCTTATCTAAGGCGATCAGACTTTTATCGTAAAAAGCGATAGCATCTCGGTAATAATGAATAAAGTAGAAGGTCCTACGTAGCTTAGTGATCAACGCTCTTGCAAGATCATAAAACTCTTGCTCGCTCATCTTAGCGCTTAACTCGGCGACACGAACACGTTTGTCTATCTTACCGCCGAGTAAGAATACTTGTTGGATCTGCACTACAGTTTGTCCCGATCTGGTAAAATCGAAATAACGTTGTGTAGGCTCCGCGAAAATACTCTGATCCACGAAAATATTCGGGTTCGCATAGAGACCTGCTTGTTCTATGCCTGCTTTTCTCGCGTCTATATTAAACTTGGAAGCGAGTAAGAGAAGGTTATTCTTCCAAAGAAGTTCTTCTGCCTTTGCAAGTTCCAAACGAACTTGTGTTCTTTCCTGGTCTCCTGAAGCTGCAGCGATCTTAGCTTCAGAATACAAAGGATCTATCCCACCGGAAGCTCCACCCGGACTAGGATCAGGCTGAGAAACGGTCTGATTCGTCGCCCAGACCAAGATTAGAAACGTTAGTATCTTTTTATTCATAGTTGTACGAAGTTATCCCTAAAGATAGCTTTTGCTTATGCAAGACTCCCCTGTGGAACGATGCCAATAGACCTATGGCGCGAAAATCGTTCCGAAGTAATATAAAACCGATTAAGCCAGGCTAGGTGGAGGGAGATTTGTTAGGGAAAAGTGGAGAAGTCGGTCCGATCTGTATGGGCCGCTTATATCTACGAACTTAGAAACGAATGTGGACGGGGTCCAAGGATAGCTGGATAACGCTTCTGCAAGAAAATCAATAAGTCTACTGTCTCTTTCTCTTGCTTGTGTATAAACTAATCCTTCGGAGTCCTTAAGATCCGATTCCAGGGCGGTGGAAATGTTTTTCTTTGTTTGGGATAAAGAAATAGCACGGCTCTCTAAGTCCTTATCCACCCATTCCAAAGTGGATGAAAAGACTACCAGAGCAATCTGTAACAAAATCAGCAGAATGTAAGGTATGCGCCGCACTATTATGCCAAAAGAATATAGGTGTATATTCCGTCAATCCTTACTATATATTACGAAGAAATGGCTGGCATTCCAATAAGTTTTTTGTTAAATTATATAGAAGATGGACTAACGATTAGGCCTAGGTGGAGTATAACCCACATGGACTACTGCACCTCGTTGGAAACGTATTAAGATCTCTCGATCAGGCCTGGACCCTTCTGCAAATTTAGAAACAGGTTTATAATAAAGCCATTCTTCCATTCCAGGAGCCCAGTTATTCACGACCCTTTTTTCGTCCGGTTCCCCTAGTTTGTTTTTTACATATAATTTATTTTGGTATAGAAGCGATTGGATCAGTTCGGAACGGATAAAGATATGAGCAGAAGCTTCCAACTCCGTCTGATTTGCATTTTGTCCCAATAAATTCACATCCGCATCCGGAATGGATTTGAGAACGAACTCTTTACATTTCGCATCATCCGAGAATGTACTCATACATTCGGAATATAATTGCGCAGGACTTTTACCTTCTCTTGCGCCTGTAGTCTCTCCGGAAAGATAAGCACATTGAGAAAAAGTCAATATACAAAGTGGAATTAGGAGCTTACTCTTCATTTTCTTTTTCTGCGGCTGGTTTTCCTTTCAGAAGAACCTCCGCCTCCTGAAGTAACTGGCATCGCTTCAGCCGCAGGATTTTTAGGTTTAGCTCCCTGCAATTCTTGGAAGCCTCCAGTCAATTCCTGACCTACCTTTTTATACTCTTTTTTCTCTTCAGGCAACTGAGTTTTTTCGGTAACTTCTACACGAACCAGGAAGCTAACGATCTCATATTTCATGTTCTCTATTGCTTGGTCGAATAATCTAAAACCTTGTAGTTTATATTCTACGAGAGGATTTTTTTCTCCATAACCTACGGTCCAGATACCTTCTCTCAAATGGTCCATGGAATATAGATGTTCTTTCCAACGATGATCCAGAATATCTAGGAAAATATTTCTTTCCAAAAGTTTCCAAACATCTCCGCCGATACGATCGGCTTTTTCTTGGTAGAAAGTTTGAGCGGCATTATTCAAAGAATCAAAAATAGCTAATTGAGGATTTTTGGATTTTTTAATAGCGTCTTGGTCCACTTTCCAAGGAAGTCCTAGGCCTTCGAACCATTCCTTTAAAGCATCCCATTCCCAACCGTTAGGATTTCCTCCTTCACAGGTGGCGACTACTTGTGCTTCGATCATTTCTTCTAAGAAACTTTTTGCCTGACCGGTTACATCCCCGCCTTCTAGGACCTCGTTTCTCATCTTGTAGATCACAATACGCTGACGATTCATCACATCGTCGTATTCCAAAAGATGTTTACGAATATCGAAGTTATGACCTTCTACCCTTTTTTGGGCTCTAGCAATTGCGTTAGATACCATTGGGTGTTCGATCTCTTGTCCTTCCGGCATCTTAAGTCTTTCCATGATACCTGCAATACGATCAGATCCGAAAATCCTCATTAGATCGTCTTGTAGAGAAAGATAAAATCTACTAGAACCTGGATCTCCTTGGCGACCGGAACGACCTCTGAGCTGGTTATCTATCCTTCTCGCCTCATGTCTTTCCGTTCCTAAAATATGAAGACCACCCGCTTCCAGAACCTCTTCGTGGTTCTTTCTCCAGATCTTAGCGCTGGTCAGGATATCGTTTGCCTTGGATTTTTTAGCCTGAGAATCCAATCTTTGGGAAACGGATTCTGCTCTTTCAAAATCCGCACGGACTACCGCTTCTTTAAATTCGCTGATCACAGGATCTGATTCTTTCCAAGACTCCAGACTTTCTTTAAATAATTGAGCACCGCCTAGAACGATATCAGTTCCCCGTCCCGCCATATTCGTAGCGATGGTAACCGCTGCAGGTTTTCCTGCATTCGCGATGATCTCGGCTTCTTTTTCGTGAAACTTAGCATTCAAAACATTATGCTGGATCCCAGCTTGGCCTAAAAGTCTTGCCAGAACTTCCGATTTTTCGATAGAGATCGTTCCGACGAGAACAGGTTGTTTTTTATCTCTGCAATCCTTGATCTCGTTTAAGATAGCGGTGAACTTTTCTTTTTCAGTTCTATATACTCTATCCGCTGCGTCCTTTCTTTGTACAGGAACGTTAGGAGGAATTACGATCACATCCAGATTATAGATCTTATGGAATTCTTCCGCTTCTGTGTCGGCAGTTCCAGTCATACCGGAAAGTTTTTCATATAATCTGAAATAATTTTGGAAAGTGATACTCGCAAGAGTTTGGGATTCTCTTGCAATCGGAACTCCTTCCTTTGCTTCCAAAGCTTGGTGGAGTCCATCGGAATATCTTCTGCCCGACATCAAACGGCCGGTGAATTCATCTACGATGATCACTTCTCCGTTTTGGACCACATAGTCCACATCTCTTTGGAATATTTTATGAGCTTTTAATGCTTGGTGAACATGATGGACTAGATCCACGTTCTGAGGTGCGTATAAGTTCTCAATTCCTAGGATCTCTTCGACATGAGCCACACCCTTTTCAGTCATGAGAGTGTTTTTGGCCTTCTCATCCTTCTCGTAATCCTCACCTTCGATGAGTCTAGGAATGATCTTATCGATACGAGTATATTTGTCTGTGGATTCGTCGGAAGGACCTGAGATGATGAGCGGGGTTCTTGCCTCGTCGATCAAAATCGAGTCCACCTCGTCCACAATCGCAAAGTAATGTGTTCTTTGCACTTTATGATCAATATGAGAAACCATATTGTCTCTCAGATAATCAAAACCATACTCGTTATTGGTTCCGTAAGTAATATCGGAAGAATAAGCCTTCTTACGATCATCATGCTCCATATCATGTTGGATAATTCCCACGGATAAATCCAGGAAATCATAGATCGGTTTCATCCACAAAGCGTCCCTTCTAGCCAGATAATCGTTCACTGTAACAACATGAACCCCTTTACCTGCGAGCGCATTCAGATAGACTGCAAGTGTAGAAGTAAGAGTTTTACCTTCTCCAGTTTTCATCTCGGAGATATTTCCCCAATGAAGAGAGATACCGCCCATCATCTGCACATCAAAATGGCGCATCCCTAATTTTCTTAAGGCCGCCTCTCTTACCGTAGCGAATGCTTCCGGAAGGATATCATCCAAAGTTTCTCCCGTAGAGAGTCTCTCTTTAAACTTTCTAGTTTGGGAAGAAAGTTCAGAATCGCTTAGAGAGCGCATGGACTCTTCCAAAGAATTGATTTGGACTACAATCGGAGTGAGTCTTTTAAGATCTCTTTCGTATTTACTTCCGAATAGAACCCTGAGTAATTTCTGAATCATGTATGCACCATCAACCGTTTCAATTCAATAGATAATAGTCCCGGAATTCGGGACATTGGATAGAATATTATAAATCCAAAATTCCTTCAAAGAGCGCTCTACCTGCTCTTTCCATCTGAGACCTAAGATCTTCCGTTTCGGGTCCGGGAATCCATCCTGCTTTTTTGATAAACTCAGAATGTACATTCTTCCAAACGCCTAACATATTCTCTGTTACTTCCAGATGACATTGGATACCGAATACCCGATTCTCATATCCAAACATCTGGTTAGAATAAAAACTTCCTTGTAACAGATGATCTGCACCCTTCGGGATCTCGAATACATCCTCATGTAGATGAAATGCAGGAAAAGTAGTCATCCCGCTCAATTTAGAAAATACGGGGTTCGAAGGATTTACCAATTTTACATCGGAGAATCCTACTTCCGGTCCCTTCTCCCCTTCGTATACCTTAGCTCCTAAAACTGTTGCTAAGATTTGAGAACCCAAACAGATCCCGATCACCTTCTTATCTTTCATAGATACTAAGTGAGATGCAAGCTCCAGCCAAGGTTTGAAAAATTTATGCTGATTCGGATCATGAACCGTTTGAGGTCCGCCTAAAAATACTACCAGATCAAACATTTGATGAGCTGCCGGAACGATATGCACTCGTTCGTCGTACGCGTTATGATAAGTAATCCTATAATTCCTAGCTTGCAAAGAATCTAATAGAGTTCCGGGACCTTCGCAATCCTTGAACCGAACGATGAGACATCTCATGATTGGCCGGCCATTCTTTTGAAGAAGATCACTTTCATATTTTTAGGGATTTTATTCGGATCAGATTCTTCGCTGATCGGCCCAATAAAATTATAATATAAGATCAGAGGTTTTGTTTTGAATAGAAGTGTTTCCGGAGTTCCAGTCACGAGTCCTTCAGTACGATCCACTTTGAAAGGAGGTTTCATAATAATGACCGGAAGTTGTATTCCGAATTTTTTAACTTCTTCTTTCATTAGAACTGCAGCTTCTTTCATTTTTTGTTCCGTAGAAAGAGCTTCCGGATTATCAAAAAATATATCCGGGTCCACGATCATGTATAACTTGATTTGTGGAGTTTTTTTCAGTTCTGCATTCAGATAATTTAAAACCGGGATTTCCTTAATACAAGGAAGACAATTCGGTCCGTACACATTCAGTGCAATACGATCAGCTGCAATATCCGATATACGGATATTCTCTCCTTCCAAACTGATGCCTTCAAAATCTTGGACACCTAGATTGGATTGTTCTGATGGAGCACAAACAGTGAGAAGGCTCGAAATTAATAAAAGGATTAGGCGGAAGAAAATCCCCTTGGAATAGGGAAAACTAAGCCTGGAATCGGAGTTGGCCTGAGAATCCATGGGCGTTTACCAAAATCGAAGATTCTCCCCAGAATTCAAGGAATAAACGAAAGATATAAGGGATTGACAGAGAAGAGAAATTGAGAATGATGGTAGTTTCAAAGGCCTCTATCCCCTCTCAGGAATACAAAATGACCCAGAACCAGAATTCAGAATTCGATATTGTAACTTTGATTGAACTGGCCAAAAAAAACAAGTATGAAAGAGCCGTAGCCGGCTTCCAAATCCTGGATAGAATCGACAGACTCGAATTACCTAAAAAGATCAAAGGACGCAAACTTGCCGTCCAAGCGATGTTTGCACTCGCAAACGACGAAGTTCAGTATAAATACGTAACTAAAGAAGAAAGAGCTATAACCGAAGCGGAAGCTCAAGGAAACGGAGCTACTTACTCCCAATTCAACGGACTATTCGAAGCTCCTCAGGCCCCTATCGCAGAAGAAGATATGGAAGAAGATTTCATTCCGGAAGAAGCTGCAAAACCTCTTATGGACATGGAAGATGGTGAAGAGGGAGAATCCTACGACGAAGAGGAAGATGATTCCGATGACGACGAGGATGAAGACGAAGAAGATGATGATGATTCTGACGACGATGATGACGACAAGGAAGAAGAAGACGAGGATTAATCCATCTTCCAGCTTGTCCGGCAATCTGACGGTTCTCTGAATTTGAAGGAGGAAAATTCCTCCTTCCATCTACATTCCACACAAAATCCAATCAAAGAGGGAGAGAGAATCTCCCTTTCTATTCCAAATCCAATCCAAAAAGACGAACTTCTGATCCTAATCGGGATTGGTTGTGGGTATCATGCGATTTCTTATTTGAAATCCGTCGAAGAACCTACAAAAATCCTTCTACTTGAACCATTCTCTGAACTTGAATCCTTGGTTGGTCCAGAACTTAAGGAAAAATTAGGTCCGGTTCCGATCTATTTCGGTTGGGAGAAGTTTTCAAACTTAGACAAATCCGACTGGATGCCTTCCGGAACCAAGAATCTGCGAATTTTCATTCATCCGAATTATTCTAGACGTTATCCTGATCTAAGCCAGAGGATTTCTTCCTTCTTCCAAAAGAAGGAGCCTATTTCTCAAAACAAACTTGCGAAGCAGGAATTCGGAAGACTCTGGGTCAGAAACTTCTTTAAACATCTGAAAATTTCCTCAGAAAGTCCAAACTCGTATCGTATTTTAGGAAAAACCCTTTCGCCTAAGACAGGTAGAGTCGGATGTTTTGTAGGAGCTTCGCCAAATTTAGAATCTGAGATCGATTGGATCCGGCAAAATAAAGAAAAATTATTCTTACTTAGTTCAGACACCGCACTTGGATATTTATTAGAAAATGATATTCAACCTCATGCGGTTCTCTCAATAGATAGCGGACTTGGAACATTCTACCATTTCCCGGAGAGTATTCCTGAGAATATTCCGATCTTCACCTGGTTTGGAGGAGCTTGTCGGATCTTCGACCTCAAAAATCCAAAGATCATTTATCTTTCGACTCATCCACTGGACCAGATCCTGGGAGCAAAATTTTATCCGAAAGCACCGATCTTAGAAAACCCAACCCTAAATGTGGCAGGTCTTGCAGTTTCTTTACTCCAATCCTTAGGAGCAGAGTCCGTTCTATTAAAAGGATTCGGTTTCGAAAGAGAAGGAGGAAAAACTCACTGTAGATCCACCGGTTACGAAAGATACGACAGGTTCTTCATCGATAGAAAAAGAAGTTTATACAATTCGAGATATACACCTGAATCTAGATGGAAAACAAGAACGAGCGTCCTAGAAATATTACAAAAATGGAGTCCTATCCCAATTCTTTCCGAAATCGACTCTAAGATCGAGGCATTCTCCGATTGGAAAAATTCTTTGGAGAGCTACCCTTCTTCCTTTCCTGGCTCTGGACAGAATTGGAGAAAACTTTGTTCAGGAATTTCGGAATTTCCAAGCGAGATCCAGAACCTTCTTCCCAGAGAAACTAAACTTTTAGATCCAAGAACCTAATTTTGAGTCGAAGAACCTACAAGTGAAAGATTCTACTACTTGACATTCCGGGAGAATTCTCCAAAACTCTCTAGTTCCGGGAAACCGGCAGCCTTTCGGTCAGGGATTATGAATAAAGGTTATATTATTTGTGTCGATGATGAAGTGTCGGTACTGGAAACTCTCCAGGAACAGCTTCATAACGAATTCGGAAAAACTCATGAGATCGAAACCGCGAGAAGCGCCGAGGAGGCACTTGCCTTATTGGATGAGATCCAAGCTTCCGGTTATGTGATCGAAGTTATCATTACGGACCAGGTGATGCCCGGTATGAAAGGAGCCGATTTTTTGGAATCGGTCCATAAACGGTCTCCTGATTCGATCAAAATTCTGCTCACCGGTCAGGCCGGTTTGGATTCCGCAATCCACGCGATAAATTTCGGGGGATTGAGCAGATACGTGGAAAAACCCTGGAACATAGAGGATCTAACCAGAGACATCCGATCTTTGATAGAAAAGTTCCGGCAGAACCTGGAGAATCAACATTTAGTCAATGAGCTTAACAGAAGAATTAAGGACCTCGAAGAAGAAAACCGCAAACTGCAGCAAACAGGTGAATAACCAGCTGAAGTTTGTCAGTAAAATTTCCATTGGATGCGTCTATGCGCTCTCCCTGGTACTTTGTTTGTTTTCTTTCGGCTCCTTAGCCGCCAAAGAAGCTCCGCCTAAACCAAAATACACGGAAGAACAGATCCGCAAAAAGAAAGAAGTTCTCTACCAGATCCTAAAATACGGGACCACAAAAGAAAGAGCAAGTGCTCTCAGAGAACTAGAAGATTTTCCAAAAGAAGACGCAGGAGAATTATACGATCAAGTCGGAGTGATCCTTTCCAAGGATCCGGATTGGTCCATGAAGATCTATGCACTAAGAATTTCAGGGATCCTGAAACTCACACAATTCGAAGATAAGATCATCGCATTATTAAAATATGACCAACAAGATGTGCAGAAAGAAGCAGTCTATGTAGTCAAAAAGCTCAAATTCGATTCCGGAATTCCGGTCTTAACCGAATTGCTTAAGGCCCAAGACTTCACTAAAAATTCGAATTTTCTGATCGCTCTCATTGAAACCTTGGGAGAATTTCCTCAGGCAAGTGAGCCATTCTCGGTCTTAGAAGCAAGATTCCAAGAGAAGTTTAATGACCCGGAAATAAGAGCTCAGATCGCTCTCTATTTCGGAAAAGTAAAAAAGTCCTCAATTGAGAATGTTCTGATCGCAACGGTAAAAGACGAAAAAGAACCGATCACACTTCGAGCTTATTCAGTAAACGCACTCGGAAAGATCAAATCAGAGGCTGCCATCACTCCTCTTAGAGAACTTCTAGAAAAGATCCGTGCCTTAAAATCCAAGAACGATATCCAAGATTACCAAGCGCTCAAGATACACACAATCACAGCTCTTGTTTCCTTAGGAGATAAGGAAATTATAGAAGAATTATATTCATTCGCAAGAGACGATGATGCGATGGTTCGACTTCGAGCCATCAAACATTTGGCAGAAACCGAAGACCCTGCAGTCATCGAAATTTTAGAATATAAGGCACAAAGAGACCCTAGCGAAAAAGTAAAACGTGCGGCCCAAAACGCATTAGACACACTTCGCAAAAAACTAGATCCGAATTTTGTTCCTACAAGCTCGGACACTAAACCTGTAAAAGATACAAGCACCCGAAAAGCTGGAGGTTCAAGTTCTTCTTCCAAAAGATCCAGACCAAGCAGCGGAGGCGGAGAAGGTTCCAATCCTGTTCCATTAAGCGGAGAAGGAAGCGGATCTTCTTCCGGAGGAAGTGGTGGTGGATCCGGTTCAGGTGGCGGTTCTTCCGGAGGAGGAAAACCTGGCGGCGGAGAATCTGAGGATCTGGAAAACGATTAATGAAACAATTCCTTCTCCTATCCGCAGTCCTTTGTTTGATACCTACATCGGATGGGAGAAGATTGGATGCGGAACCCGCTGGAAACACTTACCGCGGAACAATCACTCTAAAAGAGCCAAGAGCCCTCGATATAAAAGAATCCTTAACGGATTCTTCTCCTAATTATCCGGAAACAATCAAACTATATTACCAAGGTTTAAAAGAGAACTACGTAGTATTCTATGATTGGAACGGGCATACATTATATTATAAATATAGAGATAATAAATTCGATAGAAGATTAAGAAAATATGTATCTAAGCTAGCAGCTGGCGCACCTTATGAGGTCACAGGAGAATACCAGGGAGTATTCGTATTCGAAAACAAAACCATTCGAAGATTTAAAAAAAAGGGAGAAGATACACTTGCAGATAGAAAAGAAAAACAATCCATCCCGGTATTCCAGCTAGTCAAATATAGAGAATTGATCTTGGAGGAAATCATCTTTTGATCCGACTTCCCTTCTCCAAAATTTTTCCGTTCTTAGTCCTACTCACAAGTTTATCCTTAGATTCCGTTCCTTTAGATCCGGACCAAAAAGTCTACCAGCCAGGAGAAACATTCACAGAGGATTTTATTAAGATAGATTTCCCTGAAAAAGCTTTGGTCCGGACCGAATCTAGAAAACGTTGGCGGGCGGTTCCACTCAAAGACAGACCCTGGCTAATAATCTGGCGCAAATTGGACCGAGTAGGAGAAGAAACCCTCGGAACAAAGGTATTAGAAGCAATATTTCCGGACACAACACCCGAAAAATTCAGCATATCCAGGACGGAGATACTACGCTGGTCTAAAGAGGATAATTCCGGAGGAAACCCACTCCAGCTCTATTTCTTCCTACTCCGAAAAGAAAACAAAGCCTATACATTCTATATCGCTTTTTACAAGGAACGCCAAGACCTGAAAGAATGGTTTTCCAATCCGAACCGATACCTAAACCCCCAGTAAAATCGACTTGCTAGGAGGCGCGGTCCTCAAAAAATGGAGCCTTCGGGCCTATAGCTCAGTTGGTTAGAGCAGCAGACTCATAATCTGCGGGTCGAAGGTTCAAGTCCTTCTGGGCCCAAGAAATAATTCCCTACAATCAATATAAAGTTCCAGAAGGACTTGAAGCTTTTGCACGAAAGCATTTGCAGCGATCCGTAGAGAGCGTCGCAAATGCGCCGCGAGCCAAGGATGGCGAAGCGAGTGCAAAAGACGCCGTGGAGCTAAGTTTGCCAGGAAGGCAAACTGCGTAACGGCAAGTCCAACCTTATTTCATCATACTACAGATTCAAAATCTCCGGGTTGCAAGTCCTTCCTATTACACCGACCAATCTTCTATTTTCAAATTCTTCACCCTCTTGAATTCTTTCGTGTTGTTCGTAACAAATATAAGACTACGAGATAAAGCTTGGGCAGCTAAGAGTGTATCTATGGATCCAATCAAAGTACCAGATTTTCTTAGATCGGCTTTAATGATCCCAAACGATTGTGCATCGGATTGTTCGAAAGGAAGGATCTCGAATATGGTTAGAAATTCTATTAAAGAAATTCTATTTTTCTCTTTATATTCGCTATTCTCTATGCCAAATTCCAATTCAGCAAGTGTCAAAGAAGATATGAATAAACCCTTATTCATATTTTTCTTTAGTTTATCTAATATCCTTTGATTTTTCTTTTTGATAAGAAAAATGCAAATATTAGTATCAAGAAGGTACATTTAAAAACTTTCTCGTTCCGATTCAGAAAGTTTTCCCCGCCCCTCTTTCAAAAAATCATCACTAAAACCGTTCAAGCCATCAAGAAACACATTCCATGCTTTATTCTTAGGAACTAGTATAACTGCCTCTCCTACTTTTTGAATAAAAACATCATCACCCTTGAATTGAAATTCCTTAGGCAATCTAACTGCTTGGCTTCTTCCATTTATAAATAATTTTGCAGTTTGCATTGGTTATAACCTTTACGTAGATATATACCATGATATATCACAAGTCAATTCCTATTTAACCCCGTGGAAGGGATACGAAGGGCGCCAGTCCGGGCCAATAGCCCGGATGAGCGCGAATGCGTGGATCCGCCCAAAATTTTTTGTAGGAGTTCCGACACGCCGCCAACAAACCTTACCCGCCTACCCCGTGATCCAAATTCGTTCTCAAAAACCAATCCACTCCAAAATATAAAAATATACTTCCCGAATAGAACAGAAGGAAAAAGACCCATTTCCATTTGGATCCGTAACCTAAGCCAAAGTAGATGAACACGAACACATTCAAAATATGTTGAATACCAACGACTAGATAGAGCCAGAGAAATGCGCGATCCAAAGCAGTAAGATGTCCGTCAGGAAAACCGATCAGAGATCTTTCATAGAAAAAATATACGGAGAGGAAGATCGAGATAAGTCCCAGATAGATCGCAGTTGGTAAAATTCGTTTTTGGAATGTGTTCATGTTTGCTCTGAAATTTCGTGTGTAGGATCTTCGACGAACCTAGTTGAAACAAGACATAAACTATTTAATGAGACAGAATAAGGTAAAGAAATCTTAATATTATGTCTTTTGCATTAGTTTTTCGGAAAACTGGAGTTATTAGAGGCCAGTCTAAATTTTTCAGTTTTGCTTGCTCTCCCATTTGGGATGTCTTAAATTGTGTCAGAATGCGCAAATTAGTCAAAACTTTGACACAGTTTACGTTAGGAGAGTCGGGATGATCCAGACTGTTGAAAAAATTTTTAGAGAATACTTCCCCATCCCGGAAGAAAGAAAGAAAACCATTCTTCTCGTGGAAGATGAAGCGATCATTGCCCTCTCCGAAACTCAGAGATTGAAAAAGAATGGGTTCAGAGTTATCTCCGCTTACACCGCAGAGGAAGCTGTCCAAATAGCGACTAACGACTACACCATCGACTTGGTTCTCATGGATATTGATCTTGGAAGAGAGGAAGATGGCACCGACGCAGCAGTTCGTATTCTAAAAACAAGGGACATCCCGATCGTTTTTCTCTCCAGCCATATTGAGCCGGAGATCGTTGAAAAAACGGAGAAGATTACTTCTTACGGTTACGTTGTTAAAGATTCAGGAGAAACCGTTCTAATCGCTTCTATCAAAATGGCTTTCAAACTTTATGAGTCTCATCTTCGTTTAAAAAGAAGTGAAGAATCCCTAAAAGAAAACCAGGAACTACTAAAAGCAACATTAAGATCCATAGGAGACGGAGTTATCTCTACCGATGAACTCGGCAATATTACGGATATGAATTATGTTGCGGAAACTTTAACCGGCTGGTCCAGGACAGATGCGATCGGTGAACCTATAGAAAGAGTTTTTAAAATAGTAAACGCTAAGACTAAAAGGAGGATGAGAAACTCCGTAGATGTGCTAATCCCCAAAGAAAAGAATATGGGCTTGGACAACCAAGCATTACTTCTTTCTAAATCAGGTTCCGAACATAGGGTTGCAGAAAGTTCCGCTCCTATCAGATCTGAAAAAGGTTATACTATCGGTTCCGTTTTAGTCTTTCGGGATATTTCCAAAGAATATAGTTTGTTGGAGAATATTAAAGAAAGTGAAACTAGATTCAAAACCGTAGCAAACGCTGCTCCTGTGATGATCTGGGTTTCCGGGTTGGATAAAAAATGTAATTGGTTCAACCAAACCTGGCTGAATTTTACGGGAAGAACGATGGAGCAAGAATTTGGGGACGGCTGGGCAGAAGGTGTTCATCCGAAGGATCTAGAAGAATGTATCCAGATCTATTCCAGTCATTTCGACCAAAGAGAAGCGTTTAGCATGACCTATCGTTTAAAAAACAAAAACGGTGACTGGAGATGGATCCAAGACAATGGCCTTCCTATCACCAACGCATCAGGGATTTTTACGGGTTTTATCGGTTCCTGCGTGGATATCACGGAAGCAAAAGAAGCATTAGAAACCTTAGCGAAAGACCTTCATGAAAGGGAATATCTATATACGGAACTCCAACATAGGGTAAAAAATAGTATGAGTATGATCAGCTCTATCGTAGAGATAGAAGCATCCAGGTCTTCAGATGCTAAGCTGGAAAATACTTTGGAAAATTTAGTAAATCGGATCCACTCTGTAGGGAATTTGTATGAGATGTTATCTACTTCAAACAATTCTCATTCTGTTCGTTTGGATCGTTATATCCAAAAGATCACTGAAAATCTACTGAATGCATTTAAGGAAAAAACGAAAGAGATCTCTTTGCAGCTTGATCTAAACGACCTGGAGATAGACGTAAAAAGTGCAATCCCTCTAGGGCTTATCTTGAATGAACTAGTAACGAATATTTTCAAATACGCATTTCCTAAAAAACAGGAAGGCAAAATTTCCATCCGACTTTTCAAAGAAGAATCTTGGGTAAACCTAGTAGTCTCTGATAATGGAGTTCCTTTTCCAAAAGATTTCCGCACGGATTATTCCCCTGGACTAGGACTTCAACTTGTGAATATGTTAGTCGATCAGTTAAAAGGAAAGATCGAATGGAAATTGTATGGAGAGAAAGAAGTCTCTATCCGTTTCTGCAATAGAGAAGAACATTCGGATCAATTTACCTTCATAAAATCCTAAAAATTTCTTCCTGATTTTTCTAAATTTCGGGTTCAAATTAGTCAGAATTCCAGATTGCCAGGGTACAGGGTGAAATGGAAACTTAAACTATGGACCAGACCCTAGCCCGAAAGGTCAACCCCAAGCCCCGCAGGAAAGGGGGCGCTTATGCGGTAGGAGCGGAAGATATTTATATCTTCCCACTCTCAGAAAGTACGAATCTATTTCTGCAAAAAGTTTGGACTGCATTCGTAAACAAAATGGTCTCAATGACCCTTCCGAATGGAAAACCTGTATTCCAATATGCAATTTTCGAGGCGATCCAAGATAAAAATCTGAAGATAGTAGCATCTGCCACTCATTTCAGAATGAAACAGGTGACTGATAGGATCGGTCTCCAAAGTATCGATGACTTTATCCGCAATACTATTCCAATCTCTATCCAAGATCCGGGAAATCTTTCCGCCAGATATTTGAGAGAAGCAATCCTCTCTGTAGAAAAGAAAGCAAGACCGGAAGTTTATTTCCATAGTTTGGACGATGAAAGAGTTCATCCCAACTTAAAGCAGCTTCTTACCAAAACTATGAACTATGCTGCAGGAATTCCATTATTCGTGAAGGGTTTTCCGATCGGTATGTTATGGGGGATCCGCAGGGACAATATGAGTCCCGAACAGGAAGAAGAAGTTCGCCAACAATTATACAGTCTTTATGATGTAGTGGACTTTGTGATCTCCAAGGAGATGGACCTAAAGGGAGATCCGTATTACGCGCGTAAGAATATCGAAAAATCGGATCTTCATTCCAGAGCAAAACATCTATTCTATACCAGAGGTTTTGGCCAGGATGAACCTGTTACCACCATTGTATTCGATTCTCATACCTACCAAAGATCTTATCGTCTAGACGCGAGCTTTCTAATTCCCTCGGGAGATGGCTACTCCGTCAGTTTAAAACGTTTCGAACCTAAGGAAAGGAATGATACCGGTAAGAACCTTCTTCTTATCCCTGGTTTCTTTTGCAGAAGGTCCGTAATGGACAAAGTAGCCAGAGAGTTATCACTCCGCCATGGTTATAGAGTTTTCTCCATGGACATGAGGGGAAGATCCAGAAGAACCCTGCCACTTTTTGGGATTCGAGAAGGCTGGACTGTGGATGATTTTATCCAAGAAGATTTTCCGGCGGTTCTTGCATGGATCAAAGAGAATTTTCCAAACGAAGAATTAGTCGTAGTCGGTCATAGTATGGGGGGAATGATCCCTCGGTTCTATTGTTCTGCGTATGAAGAGATCGTAAAAAGAAAAAAAGGCTCTTCTGTTCCGCTTCCTCGTCCGGAAGAACTGATCTCGGGGATTGTTTCGATTACTTCTCCCAATTTTGTTAGATTACAGGCGCAGATCCCGGGTCTAGATATTCTAAAAATGGGACTAAAATTAGTTCCTTCTAAAACGATATCCGATTTTCTTTTCGATCTTACTTCTTTTTCTTTGCAAACTACTCTTCCAACTGTGGACCTGAATAAATTTTTTAAATTTCTTTTGGGATTACATTCTTCTCTGAGAGCAGTTTCTTTCGATCTTCATGCAAAAGTTGTAAACCTAAGAGACTTCGTGGGGTACAAACAGATCTCTCCTCCTGAATGGTATTTTTTGATCGAAGATATTTTCTGCGAAGAATCCACAAAAGTAGTTCTTCAATTTTTGAGATCTCAATTGAGCCAAGACAGATCTTTTCTTTCCTACGACGGAACTTTGGATTATACCGCGCTCCAAAAAAATCTGAAGATCCCACTTTTTTCAGTTCTGGGTTCCGTGGATAAAGTGGTTCCGAGTGAAACAATCGAGAACGATCTTGCTGCACTTCCTCACAAAAAAAATAAGATTCTTTCGTACGAACAGGGTCACTTAGGTATCGTTTTCCACATGCCGGTGGTGAAAGAAATGTGCTCGGAAATTGACTCCTGGATCAAAGGATTGGACTCGACTTGATCCCCAGGTTTAGAACGCTTGACATTTCGGGAAACGAAAGATAGGTTCAAATACTAGGAAATGGATCTTTTGGAAGCGACCATATATAATATCTCTCTCACGAATGTGGGCTTTGCCGTATTTTTGAAGGCAAAAGACGATTCGGATCAGAGGGTTGTTCCGATTTTTATCGGTCCTCTAGAAACACATTCCATCACTTCAGTTTTAGAAGGTACAAAACCTCCTAGACCAATGACACACGATCTGATGACAATTCTACTCACCACTCTGGGAGTGCAGATCGTAAAAATCGCAATCGAAGAAATCATCGATAATACTTTTTACGCAAAGATCACTCTACGTAAAGACGAGGAACTGATCGTTCTAGATGCAAGACCGAGTGATTCAATCGCACTCGCTCTTCGCGCTAATGCTCCCATCTATCTGGCAAAAAAAGTCATCGAAGAAGCAGGGATCGTAATGAAAGACGACGAGATCCCGGGCGAGACCATCGGAAAAGAAAAAATTTCCCAGCTGCCTAAGTCTCAGTTGGAGATCCTACAGGATTCTTTAGACAATGCTCTAAAAGCTGAGGATTATGAGACCGCGGCAAAGATCAGGGACCAGATCCGGAAACTTCTGGAAAACCCCTCTTAATTTCTTTTCAAAACGGTAAAAAATCGGATTTTTCCCCCGAACATACTGGACCTAAGTCCTTTCCTTTTGTATCCTTGGTTCCCTTGGAGCAACAATCATGGAAAAATCTCTAATGGACATCCTAAACGCCGGAATCGCATTATTTCAATCCGGAGAAGATAAACTAAAACAAAGCCTTACCGACCTGGACCATGCCTACCAGGACCTTAAAAACAAGGGAGCGCAGAATCAATCGGAACAAGCAAATAGACTTAGGGATCTGATCCAGAAAACAGTAGGAGATGCTCAGGACAAACTGCTGAACGCAAACGAAAGTTCTAAGGCCGTGATCAGTCAGCTAAAAGAGAATTTCGAAAAAATTTCCGTACAAATTGACGAAGCTCTTCCGGAAGAATTTAAAACAAAGGCTAAGTCCGCTTTAGAAGAGCTGAAAAAGCTTACTAAAAAGTAAAATTCGGAAATATTGATAAAAGTTATCCCTTAGAAAAATTCGGGACAAACAAACCGGGTCCCGGATACTAGGCCTCATCTTATTCAGGCCACCCATGATGAGGAAACAATCCTTCATATTAATACTTACAGTCTTCATTGACATGATGGGATTTTCCCTCATCTTCCCTATCTTTCCGGAAACATTAAATCATTTCCTTGCTCAGGCAGGAGATCCAGTCCTGGATCTTTTGGCCGGTTGGACTTCCCGAATTTTGGATGGAAGAACAAGCGACTGGAAACTTTTCGTGGCACTCTTCGGTGGGATCGTAGCTAGTTTATATTCAATACTTCAATTTTTGTTCTCGCCTATCTGGGGAAAACTTTCGGATAGCACCGGTCGCAGACCTGTTTTAGTTTTTACCTGCACTGGTAGTTTTTTAGGATACCTAGTTTGGTTATTCTCCGGAAGTTTTTCATTATTCGTTCTTTCTAGACTGATCACCGGTCTTATGGGAGGAAATGTTTCTGTGGCAACTGCTGCGATGGCGGATTCCACTTCTGAACAAGATAGAACGAAAGGAATGGGAATGATCGGAGCCGGGATCGGTCTTGGATTTATTGCAGGTCCTTCTATCGGTGGAATTTTAGCTCATACGGATCCTTCTTATCTTCTTCCTTTTTTACCTTTGGACAAGATGACTATCTTCCCTTCGGTAGCCCTGATGGCAACTGCTGCATCCTTTGTAAATTTACTCTTAATACTTTTTAGATTCAGAGAAACTCTTCCGCATAACCTGCGTAAAAAACCGGAAGGAAGATTACATCCTGCTTTAGGAGTTTTTGATCTAGGTTCCAAAGAGATCATGTATTTGGGATTCTTGAATTTATACTTCTTATTGTTCTTCTCAGGATTCGAATTTTCTTTGAATTTTTATTTGGATCAATTCTTAGGATATAAACCTGTAAGTATAGGATATACTTTCGTTTATATAGGATTGGTGATTGTATTCGTACAAGGTGGAATCATTCGCAGGATCAGCGGAAAAGTTCCTGAAAAAAAAGTGGGACTTCTCGCCTCCGTATTTCTAATACTCGGATTTTCTTTCTTATATTTTTCAAGTGCATCAGTGATTGCTTCAGAACAATCCACATTTCTTTTATTCGTGGCCTTAACTTTCTTAGCAATGGGAAGTGCATTCTTAAATCCAACCGTATCTTCTATCGTATCTTTATTCTCTTCTCCAAGCGAGCAGGGAAAAAATCTGGGGATATTAAGAAGTTTAGGATCTTTCGGAAGAGGGATCTCTCCGATCATATTCAGCGTAATATATTCTCAAAAAGGACCTCAAATATCCTTCTTGGTATCCGGTATCTTAAGTTTTGTTTTTTTAGGTTTGTTCCTGTTCGTAAAACAGCCGGCTTCTAAGAATTAAAGAAGAAGTTACACTTATCGTGACGACGGCGTTAAAGAACCGCGTTTAACGCCTCTTTTAGTCTGTGGAAATGTAGATTTTCATTTAGCTTGGATCCATTTTCCAATCTAAGTAGGAATGTATCTCTTACCTGACCTGAATCTGTTACCGCTTTAAAGGAAAGAATATCTACTCCGAATAAAAATAAGATCTGGGAGATCTCGAATAAGATACCGGGTCTATCTTCCATTCTTAGATCCATCACTGTAGAATCGCTGATCTCGGAATTGAACAGGAAAATTTCAGGAGCGGTTTCCACCTTGGCTCTTAAACTTTCCATTTTTTCCGGATGGTTTGCCAAATAATTCATCACGGACATTCCACCATAGAACAACTCATGAAGATCCGCATGGATAGCATTCAGATGTTCATCCGTCATAGGGGCACCATCTATACGTTTCACGATAAAGATGTCCTGGATATAACCGTCCATGGAGGTTTCGGCGATGGCCTCTTCTATATTCCATCCATGAACATATAGAACTGCTGTTACTCTATAAATAATCCCTATCTCGTTTTTGGAAATATTAACTTTTAGGGCATAAGCTTCGCCCCTTGGGATACAAGAAAGATGTAGAGGTTTTCCTGGAGTAGTGATCATCGGATACCTTTGACGCTAAATGCTGAATTCCTGAACATTAAATCCAATAGATTCCAGACTTTTGCATTCTATTAACAATACTGCAAAAGGCGTGCCTTTTTTGTATAAGCTTAAAATAAAAATAAAAGAAATTTTACAGCCCGGTCACCCGGGCTTAGTCCCTATATTTAAAGGGCGAACTTAACACCTAGGTTCGCAGAATAGATCTTATCGTCTGTGGCCATAGCTTCCGCCAATACCTTGAACATTAATATGTTCAATTCAAAACCACCTACGAAATAGTTCATCTGAGTTCTAACTTCGGCAGATCCACTAGTTCTTAAGGATAGAGTTCCACCCGCATTACCGTTCATCTGTTGGATTACCTGAGGAGGAAGACCGGAAGCATTAGGATCTAGAGCTAAATATAAAGGTCCGCTCACTCCCAAATTCAATTTGGTATATCCTGTATTATTTGAGATACCTGCACCCGCAAATAAGGTTAAGATATAGAAGAGTCGAACTCCGGTTCTAATATCGATTGGAACAGATTGTACCTTAGATTGATAAGCGAAGTTAACATCCGCATCCCATCTACCTGTGGCAGGACCGAATGCAACTTTAACGGCATCCGTTCCACTCGGATGATAATTCATATTGATCTCTTCCCATTTTCTGTGGAAGCCGACCCCTAAACTCAATCCTGTAAACCCAAAGAAGTCTAGCTTGGTGTATCTTTCTTTGGCGATCTGGAATCGAACAGTCACTCCGAAACTGTTTATATTTCCGGACATAGATAAGTCCTTAGAAGTGGAATCACTGAGTGATTTAATATCTCCATTCGAGATATTACCTTGGAAACCGTGCGCGTAGATATTGATCCTATGCAGGAAAGACCTGTTCGAATCCTTTTCGTCGTCAGTCGGTTGGTGAGAAGGTCCCTGGCCGAGTAACCAGCCTAGATTCACACCTACCATTACTCCAGGATTGATCGAAGCTCCTACATTCGGGAACTTAGGGATGGAAATATCACCGTATTGTATATTGATATCGTCTTTTTTGACTCCCGCAACTCCGAGGCCTGCTCCTACTTGGAAACGGTTCACTGTTCCTGGTCCCATCATAGAAGAGTTGATATTTGCGAGAACGGAAGCATCCGCCATAGACTTGGTCAGTTCGTTCAGATATTCTTTACGGATGGTTTCTTCCAAACCGTTGAACTGGGCCACTGTGGAGGCGGGAATTAAACTACAGACATTGTTTCCGGATGCAGGAGGAAGACAGGAAACCTGAGCCTCTGCAGAAGAAACTGGGATGAAATATAAGGAAGAAGCTAAAATAAGGAAGGCGGCATATCGAACACACCGCCTAACTATACTCTTTGAAGGAGCCATTCGATCCATTTTACCCTTGGACGATAGCTATTTCGAGATTATTTCAGAGTCCTAAACTTCCACCAATAATTTCTTTCATGATTTCGGTGGTCCCAGCGTAGATCGTTTGGATCCTTGCATCCAAATACGCTCTTGCGATCGGGTATTCCATCATATAACCGTATCCTCCGAAGAACTGGAGACAAAGGTCAGTATGACGTTTTTGCATCTCGGTGGAATAATACTTAGCCATAGAAGCCTCTACAGTTAATTTTTTTCCGGCGATATGCTCCGAAACCACTTTGTCGACGAAGGTACGGCACATTTCCAGTTCCGTAGCCATCTCCGCCATTTGAAATTTGATGTGTTGAAAACTTCCGATCTTTTTCCCGAAAGCCATCCTCTCTTTAATATATTTTAGAGTCATTCTTTGCACAAGCGCAGTGGCTTCCACCGCTGCAATCGCTAATACAAGACGCTCTTGTGCGAGTTTCATCATCAAATAACGGAAACCTTGTCCGTCTTTTCCGATTACATTCTCTTTAGGAACTACTACGTCGTTGAAGTATAATTCCGAGGTGTCCTGAGCTTTTAACCCGATCTTCTCGAGATTACGGCCTCTTTCGAAACCTTTCATCCCCTCTTCTATCATAACAAGCGAAATCGTGCCGTTTTCATGTTTCACGGCAGTAATTACTAAATTTGCAAGCTGCCCGTTGGAAATAAATGTTTTTTGACCGTTGACCACATAATGGTCTCCCTTATCCACGGCAGAAGTTCTCAGGCTTTTTAGATCAGAACCTGCTCCAGGTTCCGTCATAGCGACCGCTAAAATGCTGTCTCCACTGCAACAACCGGGTAACCATCTTTTCTTTTGTTCTTCGTTTGCGTAAGCACTGATATAAGGTGCAATTACGTCATTATGAAGTGACACAAAAAATCCGCTATTTCCGGATCTGGAAGATTCTTCTATTACAACAACGTTATATAGAAAGTCCGCACCTGATCCGCCGTATTCCTCCGGAACATCAGGGCAAAGCAATCCGCTTGCTCCCGCTTTTTTCCAAAGCTCTTTCGGAACCATTCCGACTTTTTCCCATTCATGATGATGAGGAGTTACTTCAGTTTCGAAAAACTTACGCGCCATATCACGAAAAGCTTCATGCTCTTCGGTAAATTGTAGGACTCTTTCCATTTATATCCCCCGTGTCAGTAGACGGTATTCATTCTCATGTAAACGCCGGGATTCCGTTTAATGTACTGGATGAGTTCGTTCTGAGAAATAGAAAACAATTCCGTTTCTGATTCTGCTTGGAACGTGTAATTTGACACCAGCTTTTTGGATATAGAGTAAATCTCTCCCACGAAATCTCCGTCGGTCAACTCGGCTAATTTTTTGCCGTGTTGGTATACGCTTACTTTTCCATGACGAATAATATATGCCTCGTGGTAAAACGCTTTTTCCGTGATAAGCACTGAACCTTTGTTCACCTTAGAAAGTCTCATGATCATCTCTAATTGAGTGACTTGGTGGCTTGTAAGTCCTTTAAAATGGCGTGAATCTAACAGTGTTTTCCAAGAGTTACTATCACGAATGCTGTTCAGTCGAATTAAGTTTTGTCTTAGATCCGTATTTCTAATGAACTGTAAGAATTTATTCTTCTCTATTGTAAGGGCTACTACATCTGTTTCTGCGAAAACATCCGCAGCTCTAGGAAGGTCTAGGACAAGAGAAGCTTCTCCGAAATATTCATACTGCCCGTATCGTTTAATCGGCGCTATATCCGAATCTCCAAGAAGTCCTTCGAATTTTACGTTCCCGGAAGCAATGATATAAAATTTATCACCAGGAGTTCCCTTCTTAATGATCTGATCGCCACGTTTATATTTTTCTTCGCGGACGATTAGTAGGAATTCCTTCGCCTTCTCTATTGGGAAACCGCTAAAAATATCGATTTGGCTTAAGATATCTAGAAGGTTATAAGCCTCCATATGTTTCGGCGGAGTAATCTCCGGGTAAACAGTGTTCTCTATTCCAAAACGAGCCAGTTTTAGTTTGGTATCCGGAGGCATATCCGTTCTTGCGATATGATATACTGTGATCTTTTCCTGGATCTCAGGAGGTAAACTTGCTAAATAGCTAACTCTAGTATGAAGAGGAGGAATTCCTGCCTCATGATAGATAATCCTTCTGTCCCAAGGAAATTCTTTCAAAAATTTCCAACGAGATTCAGGAAGAACCCCTTTCTCATACATCTTATCATGCACTTCCGGCTCATTCAAATGATCGGAAGTGTATACAAAAGATTGATCTTGGAAGAAGAACTCGAATCCTACGGAAGGAATAGAATGTAATGCATAATGAAAATTGAATTCTCCACCATTGATCATCGCAGGTCTTCCTATGATGATTTGTTGGAAATTAAAAAGTTCTAGTAATTCTTTACGAGGGATCTTAGTAAGAGCCGAATACTTGCGGATAAAACTTTCCATCACTGTTGCAGTTGCATGAATAGTGATCTTGGTTTCTTCCATAATTTTCTGGAATGTACCTGCGTCATGATCCGCATGACAGTGAGTAAGAATAACATGGTTAATCAGTTTAGGATTTACGTTAGACATCCTGAGCCACTCAGTGGAGTTCACAGGTGGATCCACCATGATGCCTTGGTGGTTCAACCAGATAATAAAACCGGAAGTGTTATCCTCAGGATCGAACCCATGAGAAGGTCCAAGACAGGTAATCCCAAGTAAAGGAGCTTGAAAAGGTTCCTTTAGTCTATGACCGATCTCGTATTTAATATTAAATCCAACTTCGCCAGGGATCTCGGTCTCTTTGGTTCCATCAGTAATCCTAAAATCACCTGAAGGAAGTTTACGTATCAAAACCTTTCCTAGGTTGACCATATTATCTTTATCGAATACTTGGAAATCCACTACATCGTCGAGTCCCTTATATCCTCTGAAGTAAGCCATCTCAGCTTTCATATCAGGAAAGCCGAAAGATTCCGCGCCATCCAAGTATTCGGATTCTAAATTGATCTCTTCAGGACCCATTAAGGATTCTTTAAGTACTGTGATAAGCTGATCTTTTTGCTCGGCAGTACAAATGATCGTGGTCTTTTTTTGTCTTAAGAAGAAGTTAAAGTAAATCGGGAATTCAAGCTCTGCGGTACTGATCCCCTTTTCTACGTGGAAAAATTTGTTAGGAAGTATAAATACCAGGGGAGTCTTCTTTTCGGCCATCGTGTCTTTGATGGTCTCGGGAGGAGAACCGATCTGAAAGAAGCCCTCACTTGTTTCGACTAAATAGCCCCCTCTAGGAAGCTCTATGTATCCCCTGGTTTGTTCTTTTAGCATGGAAAATTCCGCCGCAGTCGAGATCGAATTTTTTATTTATGTCTTTCGATGAAACTTTTGATTTGCGCCTTAGGAAGAGCTCCTATGATCTTATCCACCAATTGTCCGTCTTTGAAAAGTAGAAGGGTCGGCAAGGATTGGATATTTAATTTTTGCGCCGTGTCCTGGTTGTCGTCTACGTTTAATTTTTTAATTTTTAAGATATCATTCATCTCGGACGAAAGCTCTTCCAGAACCGGGGAAACCATTCTACAAGGACCACACCATTCAGCCCAGCAATCTACTAGAACCATGCCCTTATTGATCTCGGAACTGAAAGTTGAATCGTTTATTTCGGTCAATGCCATGAGTTAGATTTTCTCCTATTTTTTTCCCACTCTTTATAACAAATTGGACGGGTCTATTTCTTCTTTTTCTTCTTTTCCTTCTCAGCTTCTATCGACTCTACCTTTTCTTTTAGGGATTCTATCAGGGTTTTTGTCTTCCCGAGGTCCTCCGTTTCGCCCGTGGTTTGAAGGATTTTGCGGTTTACCTCCAAAAGGGATATGGATTTTTTCAGATCCCCGGCGTCCTGGGTGGACAAGTCGAATTTAGCACGGTATTCCTGAGCGGCAAAGTTACAAAGTTCCAGAATTAAGTTATAATGTTCCTGTCTAGGATAGTAAAACGGATTCTCCAAGTCTCTTTCCTTCTCAAAAGCCCGGAAGTCAAAAAGATTCTTACTAAGTATGGCGATTTTGAAATGTATCTCCGGAAAACTCCATTTCCATTTGGAGTTGGAACCGAATGCCTCGATCGTGTTTGTAGTACAGGTCCTGAGTCCCTTTACGTAATTCAGTCTTTGGAGAGGATTAAATTCCAGGATTTTGGCGAGAAGATCCTTATTTTCCCCCAGACCAGACTCAAAGTCGGTTCCGACAACTTTCTCCATAAATGAGATTGCACTATAAATTTCTTTCCTCCCCTGGTTTAGGTAGGTATCCGATTTCAGATCCAAGATCGCTACAGAGATCTCATTGATTAGAAGACAGGTATTTATATTTTTTATAGAATTTAAGGAAAGAGCCACATTGAAGTAACCTTCCATTTTAGGATCTTTTCTGGATTGGGCCTTGAGAAGATTTCCTTCCTTCTTCAAATCCTCCAAAAATGCACGAAAATCCGCCAGTTTCTCCTGGAATTCCTGCTTCTGTTCCTTAGTAAGAGCCATTCTAATTACACCTGCACATTTATCAGACTTCCGACAGAAAGAGCGTACATATAATCGGAATTCGGAGCATTCTCTGCCTTTTTCCGATCTTCTTCTTTTTCTTCCTCTCCGCCCGGTTCTCGAACGGGAAGAGGAACGGAGATTGAATCTAAGGGGCTGGATTCTATTCTCATAAACTCGTCCGTTTTGCCTTTCTATCTGAACCGAAGTCCCAATAGAATTATCGGCTTGTTCCTACTAACTATTTGACATATATTACAGAGGCAAAATCCTAACTAAGGAGATAGTATATGTACGCACCACTCGCATTTTTAAATTTAGGCCCTTGGGAAATCTTTTTCATACTAGGTTTAGCTCTCCTGCTTTTCGGGGGCAAGCGACTTCCCTCTTTAGCAAAGGATTTAGGAGACGGAATCCGCCAATTCCGCAAATCTCTATCCGGAGATGCAGAATCTGAATCCGCTAAAATCCAGGAACCGGAAACAAAACCGGCGGCTCCTGCTTCTTCTCCTAAAAAATCCAAAAAATCCGCTTAATATGATAAGGGCCTTCGGGCCCTTTTATAACAGGGAAGGAATTCCAACCTTTCGATATGCCTTCTAAAAAAAAGAACCTCGCTAGTACCCCTCAACCTGTAATCTCCGCCCCAGAGGAAAGTCTTCCTCATGATAGGGAAAAGTTTATGACCCTGGGAGAACATTTAGAAGAATTACGTTCCGTTCTGATCCGTTCCATTCTTGTATTTACGGTTTTCTTCGTGGTAGCTTTGTATTTCGGAGAAGAGCTTCATAAGATAGTGATCAAACCGTACAAGAATATTTTGGGAGAATCCGCTACATTCTACCAAATCAAACTCATGGCCCCATTCATGGTTTATCTGAGAACAGGGTTTATGGTTTCTATTTTGATCACCTTCCCTTTCGCTTTAGCTTTTTTATGGGGATTTGTTTCTCCTGCCTTAGAGCCAAGAACAGCAAGACTCGGAAAAGCGCTTATCGCATTTTCTACTGTTCTATTTTGGTTAGGGGTTTGGTTATGCTGGGCCCAAGCATTCGAAAGTTTTCTAAAAATATTTTTAGTAACGGTCCGACCTCTGGATATTGAAACCAGACTTCCTATAGATGAATACTACGACGTATTCTTCAATATGCATTTGATCTTCGGATTGTCCTTTCAACTTCCGGTGATCATGGTATTATTAGCTGCAGTCGGAATATTAAAACTTTCCTTCTTACTTAAACATTGGAGAGAAGCATTCATAGGGATAGCATTTGCAGCCGCAGTTTTATCTCCTGGACCTGATGTGATTTCCATGTTAATGTTATTCGTTCCATTATTGGTCCTATTCGGGATCTCATTGGTACTAATCGCAATTATAGAGAGGAAATGAGTTGTTTCCGAATCTTCAGTCCAAGCATAAATTAGCATTCGCCTCTTTTACTGCTTCATTCGTATTATTTTTATCTTATCTACTTTTAGATGATTTTCTATTCGGGGAAGAGATCAGAAAGGAATTAAGAGCATTCGTTTGGGTCCGGCTCGGAGTCGGGCTTTTCTTTTCCATCGTTCTTGGGATCCTCACTTACTTTCTTTTAAATTTAAGTTTTAAATCCCTTAAATCTATCTCCCAACTTTTACAAAACTGGTCCCAAGATGTTTATGAAGATTCCGGAGAATCTGAAAGGGATGACGAATTAGGAGAACTTGCTAGACATTTCCGCATCGCTCTTTACCAGAAAAAAACGAAAGAGGAAACCGTTTCCCAAGAATCCTTAAACAAAAAGGAAAGAGAACTTTCTGACAAGATCCAAAAATTTTTCCATAAGATCAGACTTCATAAGATCAAAAACCTGGACATCACTGTTTTTCCTCGTTCCTCCGATACCGGAGAATCGGATTACGCAAATATTATTCCGACCGCTGACGGTTGTTTTGGAGTATTAGCAGGTTTTCCAAATCACGGAGCAATTGAATCTTCTCTCAAGGCAAGGATAGAAGGTATGATCTCACTCGCTCAGGAAACCACAGGTTTAAGAGGAGAAGATCTACTTTATAAAATAGATAGAGCGCTCAGATCCACACCTATCTCTTATTTGAATCTTACATTATTTTATTTAGAAACAAGAAATGGAGAAGCTGGTATACTTCAGTTCCAAAAATTGCCTGCACTTGTTCATAAAAGTGGAAAAACGAATATATTACCGATCTCTAAACAAGTATTCTACGATTTCAGAAGTTCAACAAGAGATGTAAAAAAGATCCAGATCAGACCTGGAGAATATTTGGTTTTCTTAAGCGATAGATTGGCTGAACTTACTAGCTCTACCGGTGTTGCCCCACTTCTTATCCAACTCCAAAATTGGAGTTCCGGCAGAGATTATAAGAATTCTAGGGAACTTACACTGGACTTCGGAAGGTTTTTAGAAATGGAATCAGGCAAAAAAGGACTTTCCAAAGCTGCGATCCTGACTGTTGGTCGAGTGCGGGATTAATTTTTCAGAATAGATCTAAAATTAAAAAACAAAGTTTACACTTTCTTGTCTAACTAGGGAAATTTTCAGACTTAAAATTTCTAATCTCTCACCACTTGAACTTGAGTCACCCAATATCAAATCCAAAACGAGGAATAAAATGATCCCAGCAAAAGGTTATGCTGCCGCTATTGCAAAAGCTCCTTTGGCACCTTTTCAATTCGATAGAAGAGATGCAAAAGATGAAGATGTAGTCATCGATATTCATTACTGCGGTATCTGTCATTCGGATATACACCAAGCAAGAGACGAATGGGGAGGTTCCATCTTCCCGATGGTCCCAGGCCATGAGATCACAGGAATTGTTTCCAAGGTAGGATCCAAGGTTTCAAAATTTAAAGTAGGAGATAAGGTAGGAGTCGGATGTTTTGTAGACTCCTGCAGGGAATGTGAACATTGCAAAGCAGGCTTGGAACAATTCTGTGAAACCGGAATGAGTGCCACTTATAATGGAAGAGAGCAAGATAGAAAAACCCCGACTTACGGTGGATATTCCAATAAGATCGTAGTAGATCAGAGTTATGTATTAAGAATTCCTGATAATCTTCCTTTGGATGCTGCGGCTCCCCTACTTTGCGCGGGAATCACTCTGTATTCTCCTCTTGCTCATTGGAAAGCCGGTCCGGGTAAAAAAGTAGCGATCATCGGTCTCGGCGGACTTGGTCATATGGGAGTGAAAATCGCTCATGCACTCGGCGCAGAAGTAACAGTACTAAGCCAATCCAATAAAAAGGAAGCGGATGCAAAACGTCTAGGCGCGGATCATTTTTATGCCACTTCTGAAAAAAGCACATTCAGTAAGTTAAGAGGAAGTTTTGATCTGATCATCAATACTGTTTCTATGCCTCTGGATTGGAATGCTTATCTTAGCCTATTGAGAGTGGATGGTTCTATGGTAGTGGTTGGCGTTCCAGAAGAACAAGTTCCTATCGGAGCATTCTCTTTAATCGGCGGTCGCAAAAGCCTAGCAGGCTCTCTAATTGGCGGGATTGCCGAAACACAAGAGATGTTGGATTTCTGCGGAAAGCACAATATCACCAGTGATATTGAACTGATCTCAATCCAGAAAGTAAACGAAGCTTACGAAAGAGTCGTTAAAAGTGATGTACGTTATAGATTTGTGATAGATATTGCTTCCCTAAATTAAGAAGAGATTATTTCTCACGCAAAGGCGCTAAGGTAAGAAGATCTTTTAATTGCTAAAAGAAAACCTTTGCGTTCTTTGCGGCTTCGCGTGAAAACCTAATCCTATTAAGCGATTTTTGGTTCTTTTTTCAGAATTAGTTTCGGAGGTTTGGTTCCGGCTACTGCATCCTCAGTGATGATCACTTCTTCTACATCTTTGCGAGAAGGAATTTCATACATCAGATCTAACATCAGATTTTCTACGATAGCGCGCAGTCCCCTAGCTCCGGATGCTCTTTCGATCGCAAGCTGAGCGATTTTGTCGATAGCAGCTTCTTCGAAGGAAAGTTTTACGTTTTCCATTTCTAGGATCTTAGTGTACTGGCGTAAGATTGCGTTTTTAGGCTCTCTGAAAATACGTTTGAGCATTTCCACACTTAAGTCTTGCAGAGTAGCGATCACCGGCATACGGCCGATAAATTCAGGGATCAGTCCGAATTTCATTAAGTCTTCAGGGATCACTCGAGCTAAAATTTCACCTTTGCTCTCGTCTCTTAAAATTTTGCCGTCTTTTTCATCACTACCGAATCCGATCGTTTTTACTCCGGTCCTAGTTTTGATGATATTATCCAGGTCGACGAATGCTCCACCAAGAATGAATAGGATATTTTTAGTATCTACTTGCAGATATTCTTGGTGAGGATGTTTTCTTCCACCCTGAGGAGGAACGTTTGCAACTGTTCCTTCTATAATTTTTAAAAGTGCTTGTTGAACACCTTCTCCGCTCACGTCTCTTGTGATGGAGGCGCTATCAGACTTACGAGCGATCTTATCTACTTCGTCTATATAGATAATTCCGATCTCTGCTTTTTTGATATCGTTGTCCGCGTTTTGGATCAGTTTGAGGATGATATTTTCCACATCCTCTCCTACGTATCCAGCTTCGGTGAGTGCGGTAGCATCTACGATCGCAAAGGGAACCTTGATGATCTTTGCAAGAGTTTGAGCGAGCAAGGTTTTTCCGGAACCGGTAGGGCCGATTAGAAGAATATTCGATTTTTCTAATTCGATATCCGCTTTTTTGTCTTTGAGATAAATTCGTTTATAGTGATTATAAACCGCAACGGACAAAGCTTTTTTAGCATGGTCTTGTCCGATTACGTATTGGTCTAGGATCGCTTTAATAGCTGCAGGATTAGGGACTTCTCCCAAAAGTTCTGTGCGTTCTTTTTCCTGCTCGGGTTCTTCTGCAATGATCTCATTACAAAGAGAGATACATTCGTCGCAAATATAAACACCTGGACCGGCAACCAGTCGTTTTACGGAGTCTTGTTCTTTTCCGCAGAACGAACAAAATAATTTTTGCTTATTATTGGTTCCGGTCGGTTTTTTTGCCACGGGATCCCCCTATCAGTTCTTTTGACGCTCTATGGAAATTACGGAATCAATGATCCCGTATTTTTGAGCTTCTTCTGGAGTCATGTAAAGGTCCCTCTCGGTATCCTTTTGCACTTCTTCCACAGACTTGCCCGTATGTTTAGCGTACAAACCGTTTAACACCTGCTTTAATTTCAGAACTTCCTTCGCTTGGATGGCGATATCGGAAGCCTGACCGGTAGCTCCTCCGGTTGGCTGGTGCATCATAATTCTGGAATGAGGAAGAGCGGATCTTTTGCCCTTTGCCCCGCCTGCCAGAAGAAGTGCTGCCATAGAAGAAGCCTGACCGATACAAAGTGTACGAACGTCTGCCTTAATATACTGCATAGTGTCGTAAATGGCAAGCCCGGAAGATACATATCCGCCTGGGGAATTCAGGTATAAGTAGATGTCCCTGTCCGGATTTTCCGCGTCCAGGAACAGTAGTTGAGCGATGATCACGTTCGCGTAATCGTCGGAAATTGCGTCACCTAGAAAGATAATTCTGTCTTTTAAGAGGCGGGAAAATACGTCATACCGCATTTCTCCGCGACCGGTTTGCTCTATAACTGTAGGAATTATTGCCATACTTCTCCAGTTTCCTTATTAGAAAGGAATTCCTTTAGCTGACGGATACTCATCTTCTCGTTGTATTTCTTTTCTACAAGCTGGAAGAGGGTATCGTCTATCTTTTTTGCTAAAAAATTGTCCCGGTAAGTTTCCAGAAGTTTACCTTTTTCCAATTCTTTTTTAAAATCGGCGTCAGGCATACCATATCTTGAGGCAAGAGTAGAGATTTCACGGTCGAAATCCTCTTCCGTCAAAACGATATTTTCGGTAGAAGCCAGCTTCTGTCTGGAGAAGTATCCCTTTAGTCTGTTTTCTGCAATGGTTTTGAAAGAATCCCTTACTTCTTCTAAAGGTTTTCCTACCATTTCAGCGTATTTTTCGATACTTGGGATCTGTTCCTTAGGAATTCTGGCCTGGCCTCTTCCTAAAACATCCTGCATCATATTCTGATACACATGTTCCGATTCTTCGGTAAGATATGACTCAGGGAATACAAATTTGGAATCCGCTACAAGTTCCTTGTAGATCTCTTCCATCTTCTTGTTTTTTACTGCTTCCGTATAATTCTTCTGTAAATCGGTTTTGACCTTATCTTTCAAAACTTGCAAAGAAGAAGATCCATCATATTCGCTCGCAAGATCGTCATCCAGTTCAGGAAGGACTTCTTTATAGATCGCCTTTAAGGTCATGGCGAATTCCATCTTCTTGCCGGCCAGATCTTCTCTTGGATAATCACTTGGGTAGGTATAGAAGAAGTTTTTGGTCTCGCCGGTTTTGATGCCGTACAGGTTATCATCGAAACCAGGAAGATTATTAGCTTCTCCTAATTTATAATCGCTTGAACCGTTTTTAGCGTTCTTAGGCTCCTGCCCTTCTTCCTTCACTTCGAATTCCATATCCACGATATCGCCGTTCTCGGCTCCTTCGCTTGGCTCTCTCAGAAGTTTTCGAGCAAGTTGTTTACGAACGAACTGAAGTTCCTCGGTGATATCCTCATCGGTAACCTGTACTTCAGGAAGTTTGATCTTGATCTTTTTATATTTTCCTAAGGAAACTTCGGGATCGGTATCATAGACCGCGGTTGCCACTAAACTTTTTTCGGGAACATAGTCCTCGACGGTAAATTTAGGGAAACGTACAATCTTGTGTTCCAGTTTTCCGGAAAGTTCACTTACAGTTTCTAATAATAGAAGATTGATTGCGTCGTTTGCTACCGAGTCTCCCAAATGGCGTTTTACCATTTCGATCGGTGCTTTTCCAGGGCGGAAGCCCGGGATCTTGAGATCCTTTTGTTTTTCTTTATAAGTCTTTTCGAACGCCTTTTCTAGATCGTTCTTATCAAAGGTTAACTTAAGGTCTACGGATGCGTTTTGATTTTTCTTAGTCTTGAATTCCATGGTCTCAGAAGACAGAAGGCGGAGGACGACTTCTGTAAGCGGGAAACGGGATTCGAACCCGCGACCCCCTCCTTGGCAAGGAGGTGCTCTACCACTGAGCTATTCCCGCATGGTTGGTAGAACCATGTTTTCTCTCCGGAACCCCATGTAAATCGGTTTTTGATCGGAAACTTATAGTCCGCCCATGCGGGCTTCAAGAGCCTGGACCTTTTGGGACAGGCTCTTAGGACTTTGGAAGGTTTAGATCCTCGGGAGAATTTAGGTTAATAAAGGAGGATTTTTCCATTTCCGGAATATCCAAAAGACTAGGATTTCCTCGTTGGACTAAAATTTTGGGAGAAACGGAGTTTAAGACTCCTTTTTCGAATTCTTGGAATAAAAAACGTAGATACTCGGAAGAATAAAGACCGCATAACGGTTCGACTCCTTCTTCCGTTTGGTAAAAAACTCCCGAACCGACCATTTCCTTTTTAGAATATAATCTGGCTAAAGTTTTGGTCCTCATATAAGGAAGATCAACCGCTAAGACTAAAAAATTCTTTATATTAGGATCGTTTTGGAAAAGAAGGAAAGAACTGAAAATACCTTGTAACGGGCCTTCTATATTTGGAATAGAATCGGAAACCAGAAATTCGTTAGGAATATGTTTGGAATATTCTTCTCTTTGTTCTTCTCGAATGGAAACTAATACATTCTTACATAGGAATTTTAGCTTTTTATAAGATTCTATAAGAAAGAATTTTCGGCTATTTAAGGATAAGAAGGATTTATCCCTTCCCATTCTAGAACTTTTTCCACCTGCAAGTACGATCCCAACGGAATCAGTGGCTCTCATGTACACAGCCCTTCGACCATTGGGAAGAACCGTCAAAATAAAATTCCTTTTTCCAAATCGGGACCTCGTGTTTTACCCGGTCTATGATATAACGATTGGATTCGTATGCTTCTGCTCTATGTACCGATCCTGTTTCCACGATCACTGCGATCTCTGAAATTCCTAATTTTCCGACTCTATGTATACAGTTTGCATGAAGAAGGTCCCATTTTTTGCAAGCATCTGCAAGAATATTCGAGATCATCTCGTTTGCCATAGGAGCGTAGGCTTCGTATTCCAGATGAGTCACCTTCTTCCCTTCGTTTAGATTTCGAACAATCCCTGAAAACACCACAAAACCGCCCATCTCAGGAATATCAGGTAACTCTGAAGAAACAAAAATGGGAGAAGAAGATATATGAGAATAAGTTTCTAAAACGGACATATCAACCACCGCTGGAAGGAGGAAGTACTGCTACCACTGAACCTTCCCTTAAGACAAAATCATCGCCTACGATGGATTGGTTTACTGCAAATCTACTCACTTTTAAAATAGATTCCGAATCCGGATTTGTATTAGTAAGAATTTTACGAAGATGGACAATAGAATCTCCTTCTGAGACTTCTATTTTTTTGAGATCGGGAAAATGATCTTTCACTGCGGCAAAAAACAAAAGTTGAATATCCATCTATCCGCCTATATATTTCATAGAAAGTTCACTTCCGGTAAACTCGTTTTTTTTGGTCTTCATTGCAAGATCTAAAGAATTCTCCAACTCAGACTCATCTTCCGAAACTGGGAATGAACGAAAATCGCTTAAACATCCGTAAATTTTTCCCAGATGATCCATCCTAAGACGGTTACAACCGTCGCAGAAAGGTTCCGTATGATTTGCAATGATCCCGAATCTATAATTTTCAGAAGTGCGATAATATTTTGCGGTGGACTCGATCGGCGTGATCTCAGGTTCAAAATTAAATTCTAAACCCAACTCTTCTTTCATCTTTGCAGCGGAAAAGAATAATTCGGAATGTTTTGTCCTAAGAGGTCCCATCTTCATTAATTCCAAATAACGGATCGGAAGATTTCTTTCTCCCGCCCAACGAAGAATCGGGCGGATCTGCTCTTCATTATAACCTTTTAATACGGTACAATTGAGTTTAACTTCGAGTCCTTCTTGGATGGCTTCTTCTATCCTATTTAATAAACGAATTACAGGAAGATTTTTGCCGGAGATGAGAGAAAAAGATTCCTGAGAAAGTGAATCCAAGGAGAAGTTCATTCTATCAAGACCCGCAAGTTTCAGATCTCGGATAAGACCATCTCTGAAAAATCCGTTAGAGGTAAGTGCGATATTTGGGATCTTCTCCTCTTTAGCCACCTTAACAAGATTAGGAAGATCCTTATGAAGAGTTGGCTCTCCACCTGTTAAATGAATCTCTTTGATAAAAATTTTACGGGAAAGAAGAAGGATATTTTTATGAAGAAGTTCAGCGCTTAAAAAAGAACCGTTTGCACCTTCTCCATTTAACGCAGTGCCGGGAGCACAATACACACAGCCGAAGCCGCAAGAGGATGTAACACTCACCCTAAGCACTTCGAATTTTCGACCGTAAGCATCCACGATGTCCAAGCTTACCATACCCGGACGCTTATGAAAGCCAATTAAAAAGTCTTGTCGGGGATGCGAAAATATAAGATCCTTTCTTTAGATGAGTCCGGAACAGAAAAAGTATTTTTCCAGACAAACTAAACTGCCGTTTTTAGGAGAATCCGGTCAAAATGGACTTCTCCAAAAATCAGCATTGGTGATCGGACTTGGGGGCTTGGGCTCCCCTGCTTCCTTACATCTAGCAACTGCAGGAGTGGGAAGGATCGGACTTTGGGATTTTGATACCGTAGAATTAAGCAACCTTCACAGGCAAACGGCATTCACTCTTTCCGATATTGGCAGAAAAAAAACGGATACTACCAAGGAATATATACAAGCAAGGGTCCCCGGTATTCAAATAGAAACATTCACTGAAATTTTTTCCGAAAGAATAGATCCAAGTATATTCAAAAATTGGGATATAGTTTTGGATTGTACGGACCAGATCCAAGCCAAATATACAATCAACCGATTTTGTATCCAAAATTTTAAACCTCTCGTAGCAGCTTCCGTTTTTAGGACAAGCGCACAAGTAGCGATCTTCTCTCCTCATGGAAAACCTTGTTATAAATGTTTGTATCCGAATTTAGAAGGATCCGAACTTCTTTCCTGCGAAGATGGAGGAGTGTTAGGTGTACAAACTGCGATTGCAGGTCTATACCAAGCTTCTTTTGCGATCCAATATCTGCTTTTTCCTGAAAAATCTCCGACTCATTCCGCATTCCAATTGGAATGGGAGTCTCCCCTTCTATATGAAACTTTTTTAGAAGCGGATCCGAATTGTTCTGAATGCGGTTCCGGCAAAAGAGAAGAAACATTCAGAGATGAGATCGATCTAAAAGATTGGAAAGAATGGAAGAAGGACCCAAAATACATTCTACTCGATGTACGAGAATCAGAAGAAAGAAAAGAAACTCCTATTGGAAATTCAATATTTTCCCCCCTTTCCGAACTCTCCATAAACACAGCATTAAGTTTTTCGAAAGAAAAAATCTATATTACGATTTGTGAATCAGGAATTCGATCTAAAAAAGCGGCTAAAATTCTAAAAGAAGCAGGACTTACTGCTTATTCACTACAAGGTGGAAGAAAAATATTGGCCCTATAAGAGATTTTTTAAATACGATAATTTCTCTCGAAAGATATAGGTTTTCCCATTATATTTACATTACAGAATAAGCAAATACACCTGCTATTATATAAACCGTTCCGGATTGGAACAAAAGACGAAAGAAAGACAATCCGACTCAACGTGGCAAGAAACTGTTTCTCTTACCATTTAATTTTTCCTTAATTTCCTCTAAGGCATACTTATCCCACCCGTAACATTCAAACCAAATTACTTTTCCTGAGGTAGTTTCAAACGCTATTGTACTTATTAATTGATAATATTGAAAATACATGGATTTGATTTCATCTTTACTAATACTTCCTGAAGATAAAATTCGATTTTTTGAATACAGCTTATATAGGAGATTTTCATCAGTAATCATGATCTCTAAATTCGGACTAAAAAACCAAACAATAGCTCGTATGGAAGCGAAGGAGATTAGTAGAAAAATTGCAAAAGTAACTGCACCTGCCTCGGAAAAATAGCTTATAAAAACTAATAAAACAATCACTTTCAAGATTACCATGAGCGAATCTACAAAAAAGGATTGGGATCTAAATTTGTAACTTTTGTATTTTCCCATTTTCCGCTAATTAAAGATAAGGATCAAATTCCATTCTTCTCGCAGTAAACTCTGCGATCTTCTTGCCTACTAACCTCTCCACTATATGTAGTGACATCAAAATTCCTCTGGAAACTCCTCCTGAAGTCAGAATATGTCCATGATCTATAAATTTTTCATGGACTACTTTTTTGATCTTGGGGTAATTCTTGCGCAAAGTCTCTTGGTCCATCCAATGAGTGGTAACTTCCATTCCATCTAAAATTCCCGCCTCTGCGAGTAAAAACGCACCAGTGCATATAGAAGCTAAGATCTTTACTTTAGGTTCCATTTCTTTGATCCAGCTTAGTAACTTCTTATTATGGATCTCAATTTCTTCTGCTCCGTATCCACCCGGGATAATTAAAATATCCGGAACGCCTGATTCTTCGATCGTAAGATGAGGAAAAACCGGAAAGCGATTCCTTGCATGTAGTAGCTCCTTCTTCTCCGCAACTATAGAAACTTTGAATAATTTTTCCTTATTTTCATTCTCGGTGATGGAAAACACTTCGTAGGGACCGGAAAGATCCAAAACTTCTACTTCGTTAAATGCCAAAATATGAACTGAAATCTGCCCCATAATCCCTCTTTGTCACATTCTTAACTACAAACGAATTCGAAAATAATTTCCTAAAAAGTACTTGCTTATTTTAAATATATAACCATATGGTTATATAAAATATGAATCATGCACTTAATCAGTCGGCCAGATTGGATGCTACATTTGCAGCCCTCTCAGACCCTACAAGAAGGGCAATCCTATCACGTTTAGCGAATGGAGAGGTTTCCGTAATGGATTTGGCAAAACCATTTTCCATGAGCCAACCCGCAATTTCTAAACATTTAAAGGTTTTGGAAAAAGCAGGACTCATCTCGGGGATCAAGGATGCCCAAAAAAGATTACGCAAATTAGAAGCTAAACCATTGGAAGAAGCTACCGAATGGTTGGAAAATTATAGGAAATTCTGGGAAGGAAGATTCAATCAATTGGATTCACTTATAGAAGAATTAAAACTTTCTAAACGACCTTCCCCAAAACGTAAGAATAAAAAAGGAGAATAGAATGAGCAGCTTTGTTGGAACCTTAAAGGTAGAGGCTAAAGGAGACAGGGAAATCGTAATGACCCGCGAGTTTAATGCGGATAAAGATCTGGTATTCGACTGTTTTACAAAACCTGAATTAATCAAACGTTGGTTATACGGTCCGGACGGTTGGAGTTTGGATGTATGCACAGTAGATCTGAAAGTTGGCGGAAAATATAGATATGTTTGGAAATATCTAAAAGACGGATCTACAATGGGAGCAGGAGGAACTTATAAGGAAATTTCAGGACCGGACAGACTCGTTCAAACTGAATCTTTTGATGAGGCATGGTATCCTGGAGAAGCTTTGCTCACGACTACGTTTGTCGAAAAATCCGGCAAAACATTTGTTACGATCAACATTCAATACGAAACCAAAGAAGGAAGAGATACAGTAGTCAAATCTCCAATGGAAGGCGGAGCTTCTCAAAGTTATAATCGCCTGGAAACTTTACTGGATACTCTAATTCTGGAAGGAAAAAAATAATCATGAGCCTAAAAACAATTTCTATCTTAAAAAGTATAGGAGCCGTTTTTACCGGTATCCTGATCAATGTAATACCGGCTATAGCTATCGACGCGGTACTACATATCACAAATTGTTATCCTCCAATGGGAGAAAGAATGTCGGATAGTTTATTCCTTCTCGCAAGCTCTTACCGTTTGGCTCTTGCGATTTTAGGAGGATATTTTACAGCAAAACTTGCTCCTCATAGTCCGATCGGACACGTGATTACATTAGGTGTAATCGGTACGATAGCGAGCACCTTGGGTCATATCCAAATGGGAGACCAAGGACCTGCTTGGTATTCTATCGGACTAATCGTAATTTCTATCCCTCTCTCCTGGTTGGGTGGGTTTATATTCCTAAAACGTAAAGGATAAAAATATGCAAAAGGCAATTCCGTTTTTAATGTTCGATAAAGGTTTAGAAGAAGCACTCCAATTCTATTCAGGCATATTCAAAAATATGAAAATAGAAAATCTTACTAAATTAGGCGGGGAAATGGCTTCCGCCAAATTCGAGATAGAAGGTCAAAAATTTTTGGCTTTTACCGGAGGTCCTCATTTCAAATTTACAGAAGCATTCTCCATCTATATCAGTGCAGAAACCCAGGCAGAAATAGATGATCTATATGAAAAACTTTCTGTAGGCGGAGCCAAACAACCTTGTGGTTGGGTAAAAGATAAGTTCGGTCTGTCCTGGCAGATTATCCCGCCTATCTTGGAAAAATATTTATATGATAAAAACCAAGAGAAGGCACAGAGAGTTACTCAAGCAATGTTACAAATGTATAAGATAGAAATATCTAAACTACAAGAAGCTTACGACAAAAATTAAATTTTAAACCCGCCTAGGATCCCCAGGCGGATTTGTTTCGAACTTAAGCGGACCTTTTACTTAAAGAAACCGGAATACCGCTAAACGCTGCATTTCCGGAAAGTTCATCCAGAACCTGATCGTCGGTTAGATCATTGATACTCGAACCGGCAAATTTGGAGGCAACTTGAAGAGAAACTCCCTCTTTTGCATGTCCGAATCCATGAGGAATACTCACCACTCCTCTCATCATTTCATCCGTGATCTCGGCAGGTAGCCGTATTCCACCTACTCTAGATTCTACGAGAACTTCCTCCTCTTCTTTAATACCGAGTAAGTTCGCATCCTCCGGATGGATCATGAGTGTACATCTATCTTTTCCAGTCATTAGTTTTGGAAGATTATGCATCCATGAATTATTATTTCTTAAATGTCTTCTTCCTATCAATAAGAACGGACCATTCTCTTTTTTGTCGGAAAGAAGTTTTTGTCCGTATTTGGCCAATCGATCTAAATCGGAAACTACTTCCTTAGGAACAAGTCGGATCATCTTATCTTCCGTCCAAAGCCTTTCTGGAAAACATGACTTCAACGCACCAAGATCTACCCCATGAGGACTGTTTTTCAGAAGTTCCAAACTCATTCCAACGGAAGATCCTGATTTTTCTCCATAAGGTCCTGACTTCAAAGCATGATCAATGATCGCAGAAGGAGTGATCTTAGTTTTGATCAGTTCTTTAGGAAGAGGTTTTTCAGATTTCAAAAGTTCTATTCTTTTGGTCAGATCCGAAAAAATTTCCCAATCGTGCAACATCCCCGCTTCGGGTTCAAATGCAGATTGGTTGTATCTGACAGTATTTCGTACCGCAAAAACATTAAATACTAAATCGTAATGATCATGTTCCAAGGCAGAACTTGGTGGAAGAATATAATGAGCATGTTTAGTGGTCTCATTTAAATAAAAATCCACACTTACCATAAATTCCAGATTAGAGACTGCTTTCTCCAATTGAGAACCGTTTGGTGTAGATAAAACAGGATTTCCTGCAGAAGTGACAAGCGCCTTGACCTGCCCCTGTCCAGGAGTCAAAATTTCTTCAGCAAGTGCTGCGACCGGTAATTCTTCATTAAATTCAGGTAAATCCCTGACTCTTGAACCGTACGTATGAAAACTTCCAGGCGAACTTTTCATCACTCCTTTTGGATCTATCATGTCCACCGCAGGAAGTGTAAACATTGCACCTCCTACCGAGTCCATATTTCCTGTGATACAGTTGATAGAATTGATAAGCCATTGGCAAAGCGCACCAAATGCCTGTGTAGAAACTCCTACGCGACCATAACATACCGCACCGGAAGCTTTCGAAAATTCTAATGCGATCCTTTCCACAGTTTCTGCGGAGATCCCGGTCAGTTTTTCCGTTTCAGAAGCAGGATACTGTGAGGCAATAGATCTTAATTTTAGTAAATCTTCTTCTTTGATCAGAGAATTTTTCTTAGTTAAGTTTTTCGTAAATAATACATCTATAATGGAAAGAAGGAAGAATGCGTCCGTTCCTGGCAGAATAAAATGATGTTCGTCTGCATGAACTGCTGTTTCGGTTTTTCTCGGGTCTATAACTACGTATTTCCCACCTCTTTCCTGGATCTCTTTTAATCTCTTTTTTACGTCCGGAACAGTCATTAAACTTCCGTTGGATGCAAATGGATTTCCGCCTAAGATTAAAAAGAAATTGGTTCTATCTATATCAGGGATTGGGACAAGTAATTGGTGACCGAACATCCAATAAGAAAGTAATTGGTGAGGAAGTTGATCTACAGAAGTTGCAGAATAATTATTTTTAGTTCTTAAACGTCCTATAAACCTTTGGCCGAATAACATGGAACCATAATTATGAACACTTGGGTTTCCGCTATATACTGCGATTGAATCGTTTCCGTACTTATTTTGGATCTCTACAAGTTTTGTAGCGATATCAGTGAGGGCCGTGACCCAGTCTACCTTCTCCCATCCTTTCTCTGTACGTTTTAAAGGAAATTTAAGTCTATCAGGATCCTCATATAAATTTTTAAGTTCAGGTCCTTTGGCGCAGAGATGACCTCTGCTAAACTTATCTTCTTTGTCACCTCTAACTGCGACTACTATATCGTCCTCTATCTCTAGTCTGAGTCCGCACATAGCTTCGCATAAAGTACATGATCTATAATGTTGGCGTACCATTTCCTGCCCCTGTCCCAGGAAGGAGTTATCTCCTATCCGAAATCAGAAAGCAAGCATTTACGATATTAGAAGCAGTTTATATGATTGGAAGGTCGAACTATTTCAATAGTTTGTTCAAATAAGGAACCAGATGTTTGGAGAGTATCTTATGGCCTTCTGCTGTGGGATGGATCCCATCGTTTTGGTTTAACCTTCTGTCTCCGGCAACTCCTTCCAGTAAGAATGGCATAAACTCTGTTTTTTCCTTTTTCGCAACCTTAGGAAATAGAGCCGCAAATTCTTTTGCGTATTGAGGCCCCATATTCGGAAGTGTTCTCATGCCGATTAACAGAATTTTAATAGAAGGATATTTGATCCTGGCCTCCCGAATAATCCGAGTAAGATTCTCCTCCGTCATCTTTGTAGGAAGTCCTCTTAAAGAATCGTTTGCCCCGAGTTCCAAAACGAACACATCATATTTTGTGTTTAAAACCCAATCTAATCTTGCAAGTCCTCCGGAAGTTGTGTCCCCGCTCACGCCTGCATTTACATATTCCAGATCCGGATACTTTTTCTGGAGCTCCAAATAAGCTAAGTGAACAAAAGATTCTTCCGGTCCATCCAAGCCGTAACCTGCAGTCAAACTGTCTCCGAAGAATAGGATTTTTTTGCCGTTCGTTTTTGTTTCCATCTTAGGAGAGACCTTTGGTTCTTGTTCGGTCCCTTCTTTATTGCAAGAAACAACGAAAGAAAAGATTACTAAAATACTGAAAAATCCATAATATGATAAACGGCTCATTTTTTCTCCTATCTACAATCTGACCCATTTCATCCAACCAAGGTCCCAAAAACTGGGCGCTTCAAGTTCTGCTTTACGAATACGCAACCGATTGGGATCTAGTAAGTATGTTCAAACGGTTACTAGTTGTTGGCATTACTGCCGCGTTCTTACTCTTCTTATTCTTTTGGTTGGGCCAATTCAGAAGTGAACTCCAAGCCCAGGAAATCCAAGAAGGAATGCTTCGTCAAGCTGAGGAGATTACTTCCAAACTTAGCCCGGAAGAATTAGTAGGACAGGTAATCCATGTTGCGATCCCTGGAACCGTTCTGGATCCGATCGCTAAAAAAGAAATCGAGACCATCAAACCTGGTGGAGTCATCCTATTCGGAAGAAACTTAGGTTCCAAATCAGAGATCAAATCTTTGAACAAGGATCTACAAACAAGTGCATTAGAAAATACTGGATTACCATTACTCATCTCCGTAGACCAAGAAGGCGGAAGAGTGATCCGAGTGAAAGACGGAGTGACCCAATTTCCTGGAGCAATGGCACTTGGCCAAACCAAAGACAAGGACATGGCCAAAAAAGTAGGCTTTGTCACTTCTTACCAATTGAGAAAACTGGGACTGAACTTTTTATTCGCTCCTGATATGGATATCAATAATAATCCATTCAACCCGGTCATCAATACAAGATCATTAGGAAGTAATTTAGAAACCGTATTAAACGCAGGAGTTTCTTATGAAGAAGGAGCAAGACTAGGCGGTTCTATTCCTGTAATCAAACATTTCCCGGGACATGGGGACACCAATGTGGATAGCCATTTAGGACTTCCTAAAATAGAAAAAACATTGGAAGAACTGAAAAGTTTCGAACTGATTCCATTCCAAACTGCTATCCAAAACGGAGCGGATGCAATCATGAGCGCGCATATAGTGTATCCAAAGATTGATCCGAACTTCCCCGCTACACTTTCTTCTAAAATTTTGGGAGATTTACTTCGCAAAGAATTCCAATACCAAGGACTTATCATCACAGACGCAATGGAAATGGACGCGATAGATGAACATTACCAAAAAGAAGATCCGGGTGTTTTGGCATTAATTGCTGGTGCAGATATTATATTAATGACTAGCTGGGGTCCAACTACTCAATCCATGAGAGACCAGATCTTGAAGGCTTATAAAAAAGGAACCTTAGTAAGAGAAGGAAAAGATCTTCTAAAAGAAGCAGTCAAAAGACAAATTTATTATAAACTAAAATACGGAATTATTACCGAGTTTGCAGATGGTCCTAAAAACGGAAGAGCGAGTTCTATATTTCCGAAAGAACTTCCTGAAGTATTAAAAAATCATTTTGCAGAACAAGATAAAAATAGGGAAAATTTATTCTCCCAATATTACCAAGAAACTCTAAACAGAGATGTTAGCAGAAAGGCGATTGTTTCCTTTCCTAAAACATTCCTTCCTGAATATGTATCTATCGAAAATACAGTTTTCTATTTAAAGGGAGAGGAATTTCTTTCCGATCTAAGATCCCGCGATATTCCAAATTCGGATCTTGCTAACCTTCGCAAAAAATTAGAAAAGAAAGAAGTAAAACGAGCAGTTTTGAATTCATTCACCCAAACTGAATTGGATTTAGCGGCGTCTCTTGCTCAAAAATTCCCGGAAGCAGAGATCGTTTGCCTTCATTATGGAACTCCATTCTTGGATCTACCGGATGCATCGAATCTGAAAATATTATTTTCTTTTTCCCCTACCCCGGAATCCAAAAAGGCATTATTGTATTCAGTATTGGACAGAAAGAACGAAATCCCACTCGTAGATCTGATCTTAAAACCGAATCCCAAAAAATCTTCTGCGTCCACAGAAACGGAAGAAGATTCGGTAACTAAAAATACAAAATAATTTGGAAACAAAACTCCCGGTCATACAAAAAACAAACAGACCGGGAATTTATGTACATTATCCATTCTGCGTTCACAAATGTAGCTATTGTGATTTTTATTCGGAAGGGATAGGACTAGAACCTTCTCCTTTGGAAGAAAGTTTATTCTCCAAATATAAAGAAGAAGCTTTACTCAGACTCAAAAATTTTTCCAACTATCGCGACCTTGTTTTTGATAGTCTGTTTTTCGGCGGAGGAACTCCTTCTAAAGCATCCTATTCACGATATGCGGATTTTATAAAATTTCTAAAAGATAATTTAGATCTTTCTCCGAATTCAGAGATCACATTAGAATGTAACCCGGAAGATGTAACCCCGGAATATTTACAGGGATTATATGAAGCGGGAATAAATAGAGTTCATGTAGGCATTCAGTCCTTTCTTCCAAAAAATCTAAAATTTCTAGATAGATATTTCGACCCGGAAACTTATACCAGAACCTTAGAAGCATTACAAACTTCTAAAATAAAAAATTATGGTGCGGATCTGATGTTCGGAGTTCCAGGACAAACGGAAAAAGAATTTTATGAAGATGCAAATTCTGTTTTAGCCTCAGGAGTTTCTCATATCAGTATTTACGCACTCACTGTAGAAAAAGGAACTGAATATAGCAGAAAAGTTTCTGCGGGAAATGCCCTTCCACCTTCCGAAGATATGCAGGAAAAAATCCTAGAAGATCTGCCGGATTTTTTGAGATCCAAGGGATTTGAACAGTATGAGGTCTCCAATTATTCCAAACCTGGACTTTTTTCCCGCCATAATATGAAGTATTGGACTTACGAATATTATTTAGGGATCGGACCTGGAGCACATGGATTTTTACCTTCAGGTAGGTATTCCAACCCAAGAAATACTTCTGCTTATATCAACGGGACAGGAAAGGATCCGGCTTCTTATGAAACTTCAGATCCATTTGAAGAAATTCTAATATCCCTTTTCAGAATATTCCTTCCGATAGATCTAAAATACTTTTTGGATTATTTTCCCGATAAAAAAGAAAGTGTCCTTTCTAAACTAAAACAAAAAGCCTCAGAAGGAAAATGTACACTTGATGGAACCATTTTCCAATGGAATCCCCGCTCGGTACTATTTTTAGATTCTGAAATTTTAGATCTGGCAGATAAATAACTTAGTCCACTTTAAACTTTTCTATCAATTTGGAAAGTTGTTCTGCCAACATTTGGGTTTCACCCGAGAATGTAGTAAGATCATCCGCGCCACCCGCAATCTCCTGGGTTCCTTCCGAAATACTGATAATCGTTTTAGTGATCTCATTTGTAGCATTTTTCTGTTCGATAACTGCCTCTTCTATCTGCATACTGAAAGAAGTTAAGGTATTGGAGCTAGATTGGATCCTACCAGTATTGGCCTCCTGATCTTTTACGGAGACTAAAACCTTATTCGCAGAAATTTCGAACTCATTCACACTTTGTTTCAATTTTTTTAATATTTGAGAAGCTTCTTCTACTTTGGAGTTACCGTTCATCACGGCGTCATTTGTAGATTCTACAAGTTCACCTATCTCCTGTACGGAACTGGAAGTTTGGGAGGCTAACTTACCTATCTCTTCGGCGACTACTGCAAATCCTTTTCCTGCTTCTCCGGCCCTAGCTGCTTCAATCGCTGCGTTTAATGCGAGAAGGTTCGTTTTTTCGGAAATTTCAGTGATGATTGATAAAATTTCAGTAATTCTAGAGGCGCTTTCCCCTATCTCACCCATTGCATTCGTGGAGGCAAACATCGCGTTCTCACCTGTCACAGCCTGCCTTTTAGATTCTACTGCGAGATTAACAAGACCTTGCATCTCTTGGTTAATACTTACGATCTGTTCTTTCAATCGCATTGAGTTTCCGTCTATCTCTTTAGTATTCTCCACTGCTTTTTCCATGGACTTACCAACGTTTTGCGCAGAAGCAGCAAGTTCCTCTACCGCAGCGGAAGATTCTTCTGCAGCGGAAGCTTGGGTCTGTGCAATATCCGCAAAGTTCCTAGAAGAAACAGCCATCTCTTCCGATTTAGCTCCCAGTTTTTCAGAAGAGGATCTCATCTCTTTGACTACATTCAAAAGATTCTCCCTCATCTGGTCCATTGAGATGAATAAAGTACCGATCTCATCTTTTACCGGGTAATCATTCTTAACCGTTAAATTTCCCTTAGCGATCTCATCCGAGAAACCGATCGCTTTCAGAAGTCCGGAGCTCACTAAACGATCGAAAATTAAATTTAAAGAAAGTAATACAACGACTAAGATCAAAAAAGATGAAAGAACGGCTTTTAGAATAATATCTCCAATACTTTCATAATATACTGAATTTGGAATACTTACCATCAAGGTCCAAAATTTAGGATCCTTTCCTATATGGAACGGAAAATAATAAGAGGTGTCTCCACCCGACTCATACACGAATCTTTTTCCCTCTTTTGCATTTTCCAGGTATTGTTTTAATTCGTTCTCATCCGGGATCTTCTTACCTAATAATTCAGGATTCTCTCCGTTGATCGCATATAAACCTGTAGGAGAGATAAGAGCGATATGTCCTTTTCCACGAAAAGGTTTTTTATTCCCGATCCTTTCTTGTAAATTTTTCAGCTCTATATCCATACCTGCCGCGCCATAAAAATGACCGGGCACGCTGATCGGGACAACAAGAGAGATCATCAGAATACTTTTACCACTAACCGTATAATGATAAGGTCCGACTACTGTAGGTTTATCCGTCTTCTTAGTGACCTGATAAAAATCCCCTGTACCATCCGTATTATTATAATCTCTTAAAGCTTCTAGATCTACGATATCCTTAGCGCGAGCTCTGTTTAAATAAGGAATAAAACGACCGGATCCATCGTGACCCGGTCTATTCTTGTATAATACATCCTTTCCATCATACGCGTTTGGTTCATAACAAAGCCACATACCAAAATAATCTTGGTTACGTTTCATAATTTCCTGCAAGGTTTGGATCACCTGCTCTCTCTGAGGAGAAGCATAGATCAAAGGAAAACGAAAACCGCGGATCAGACCCATAAGAGTATTCAACTCTTCCATAATTTCGTAGGTCCATCTTTCCGCGGTGACATCGGAACTCTGCTCCACTTCCTCTCTCAGGTTCTGGTAAGAAGAATAGGAATTATAAGCCGCAAGCAGAGAGAATGCGGTGAATAGAACGATGGAAATATATAAAGAAATTCGGAGCCGAATACTCATAAGGGCTCCATTCTGAAATTGGAAAGAAATTTTGGAACGCTTTTTTCTTTCTAACTAACTTTGAATTTTCCGATCAGATTGGACAATTGTTCCGACTGGCCATGCATATCTCCGGAGAATGTAGTAAGATCATCCGCACCTGTCGCAATATCCTGTGTCCCTTCGGAGATATTTACGATAGTTTTGGTGATTTCCTCCGTTGCTCTTCTTTGCTCACTCACTGCCTCTTCAATCTGAAGGCTAAAAGTCATCAAAGAATTCGCACTTTCTGCGATCTCTTTAGTATTCGATTCTTGGGTTTTAACGGAACTCAAAACAGCCTTAGCGGATTTGTCGAATTCATCCACCCTTTCCTTGATCCTTTGTAGTATCTGGGACGCTTCTCCCATTTTTTTGTTTCCGTCTAAAACTGCAGTATTTGTGGAATTTACAAGTCCGCCGATTTCTTGTACAGAACTGGAAGTTTGGGAGGCAAGTTTACCGATCTCTTCTGCGACTACCGCAAATCCTTTTCCTGCTTCTCCCGCCCTGGCTGCTTCTATCGCTGCGTTTAATGCGAGAAGGTTCGTTTTTTCGGAAATCTCAGTGATCAAAGAAAGTATTTCATTAATCCGGGAAGCGCTATCTCCGATCGCACCCATGGCACGGTTTGAAGTACTCATCGCAGATTCCCCAGTAACGGCCTCGTCTTTAGAAGAAGCAGCCAAGCTTACCAAGCCTTGCATTTCCGCGTTGATACTTGCAATCTGCTCTTTTAGTAAAATCACGTTCCCGTCAATTTCCCTCATACTAGAGACAGCCCTTTGCATGGACTTACCAACGTTTTGGGCAGAAGCAGCTAATTCCTCAACTGCAGCCGAACATTCTTCCGCTGCAGAAGCTTGGGTTTGTGCTACGTCCGAGAAATTCCTAGAAGAAACAGCCATCTTCTCCGCCGTTCCGGCTAACTTATTTGTAGAAGATCCGATCTCTTTTACTACACCGAATAGATGTTCTCTCATCGTATTCATCGCAGCTAATAATGCACCTATCTCGTCCTGACGGTGATAATCCGAGGAAGCGAGTAAATTTCCTTTTGCGATCTCTTCCGAAAATCCGATCGCCTTTAATAATCCTGCGGAAATTAATTTTTGGAATATAAAATGAAGAACGACTACTATCATACTTACGATGAGCAAAGAAGAAACAGCATTTTGTAGAAGTACGCTAAATAGTTCTTTTGCAAAAATGGAATTAGGGATGCTGATCTGCATCACCCATTGTTTCTGTCCTTTACCTATCTTGAATGGAAAGAAGTGATGGGTATTTCCGTCAGATTCATAAGTAAAACGTTCATGCTCTTCGGATTTAGTCTGGACTAATTTTAATTCTTCTGCATCAGGAATAACTTTTCCTACTAAACTAGGATCACCACCATTCGCAGCATAAATCCCTTTAGGAGATATAAGAGCAAGATATCCTAAACCACGAAACGGTTTTATACTTCCCATTGCCTCTTGCAGTTGAGCAGTCGTGATGTCCATTCCAAGTACACCCCAGAATTTTCCTGCATTACTTACAGGAACACAAAGAGAGATCATCTGCACTTGTTTTCCGCCGGCAGTATAAGTATAAGGATCCGTTACGAATGGTTCCATTGTCTTTTTAGGGATCTGATAAAAATCTCCAGTGCCATCCGTAGCTTCATAATTGATAGAAGGTTCTATCACAGCATCCGTGACTGATTTCACAGAATGAACATAACTGATAAATCTTCCCGTAGAATCATGGCCCCTCTTATTTTTGAATTGAGTATCCAAACCGTCAAACGCGTTCGGCTCATACACTGCCCACATTCCGAACCATTTAGGATTTCGATGTAGGATCTCCAACATTGTATTGGTTACTTCTTCTCTCTTAGGATTGGAGAAAATAAGAAGCATTCTGAAACCTCTGGCCATCCCCATCGCGTTATCCAGATAATCTTTCACTTCAAAAGTGTATCTTTCTGCGCTTAATGCAGAGCCAGACTCGATTTCTGTATGCAAACTGCGATAAGAGATCACCGAATTGATCGCAGTGAGCACTGCGAAACCTAAAAATAAAACTAAGGAGAGATATAATGAAATTCGGGCCCTGATACTCATAGGAGGGAATTAGAATAGGGAAACCGTAAATATGGAACAAAAAAAATTCTTTCCGATACGAAATTGTAAAAAAGAAAAACGATCTGCGGATAAGATCACTTTATTTCGAATGATCGTTAGTTTTTCCTTGGAAATTAATTTCCAAGGTCCATTTTATCTGTAATTAAATTGTAATAATTTTGTAACAATAGATTTAATTATGAAAATTTGCCAAATCCAAGCAGAATTAGGTAGATCTATATTTTAAAGCAATCTGGCCAGTACGAGCGATTTCTTGGATCCCATACTTCTGCATCATTTCTAGGAAATGTTCCACCTGTCTGGTATTTCCGGAAAACTCAATGGTCATTGTAGTCTTAGTCAGATCCGCGATCTTTGCCTGGAATACTTCACAGATAGAAATGATCTCGGTACGATTTGAATCTTCTACCTTAACCACAACAAGTACTAGTTCTCTGCTTATACAATCATGATAAGCAAGATCCTCTACCTCGATCACATCAGGAAGTTTCAGAAGTTGGCGTTTTACCTGCTCTACTACCGAATCATCTCCCTTAACTACGATTACCATATTCGAAATTTCGGAATCCTGGGTAACCCCTACCGCTATGGAATCTATATTATAACTTCTTCTGGTAAATAGACCGGACACATGGCTCATCACACCCGGATGATTGTTTACCAAAATTTTCAGTATATGTTTCATTTTTTACCGGCCCGAACTGTGTCGGAAAATTCGATCATGTCTTTCTGGGATTTGCCCGCAGGGATCATAGGGAATACTTTTTCTTCTGCTGGGATCATTACTTCTAGGATCCTTGCATCATCATCTTCTAAGAAAAATTCCAACGCCTTATCTATTTCGGATTTATTAGAAATTCTTAATCCTTTTATGGAATAAGCCTCTCCCAATTTTACGAAATCAGGATTATAATTCCACTCAGACTCGGAAAATCTTTCCTCATAGAATAGTTCCTGCCATTGACGGACCATTCCTAAGAAGTTATTATTAAAGATCAGGATCTTGACCCCTTTCTTGTACATCGCGATGGTTGCCAATTCCTGGATATTCATTTGGATGGAACCATCACCTGAAACACAGATTACGGTGTTTTTAGGATTTCCGAATTTAGCTCCGATGGCTGCAGGTAATCCGTATCCCATGGTTCCGAGCCCACCGGAAGTAAGCCAACGATTCGCCTCTTCAAAAAGATAATACTGAGCGGCCCACATCTGGTGTTGTCCCACATCTGTGGAAACAATTGCCTTCCCCTTACTCTTTTCGTATAATTTCTGCAAGAACCCCTGAGGTTTGATGGTATCTGTCGAATCATCAAATTCTAATGGATGGTTTTTCTTTAATGTATCTAAGAATCCGACCCATTCCGGGCGATCTACCTTATTTACTTTTGGAATAAGCGCCTTTAGGACTTCTTTCAGATCTCCGTGTAAAAGATAATCTACGGAGACCCTTTTATTAAATTCCGCAGTGTCTATATCGATATGAGCGCGTATAGCATTCTCCGCAAATTCACCCGGCTTAGCGACACGGTCGTCAAACCTAGCTCCCAAGTTTAGAATATAATCACATTCTAATACAGCCTTGTTTGCGTAAGCTGTTCCGTGCATCCCGAGCATCCCGACCGAAAGTTGGTGAGTTCCGGGAAATGCTCCTATCCCCATAAGAGTTGTGGTAACAGGAATATTCCCCTTCTCCGCAAGCTCTCGGATCTCCTTGGAAGCATTTGCATTGATCGCTCCTCCTCCCACATAGAGAAGAGGACGTTTTGCCTTATTCAATGCAGCCGCGAAAGAATCTAGATCTCCACCGATCGGTGGTTTTTGATAATGCCTAGAATCTATTTTAAGTTTATCTACTTTACGAACGGAAGTGAGTTCAGTCTGAACATCCTTCGGAAAATCCAAAAGAACTGGACCAGGTCTTCCGCCTAAAGCGACTAAGGTCGCCTCTTGAAAATGTCTAGCGATATCATCTGCCGACTTTATAAGTGCATTGTATTTTGTAATCGGGATAGTGATCCCATAAATATCAGCTTCTTGGAAAGCATCCGTCCCGATTGCGTTGGTTGCGACCTGTCCGGTGATTGCAAGAATAGGAACCGAGTCTAGTTTTGCATCTGTAAGTCCGGTCACAAGGTTCGTAGCTCCAGGACCGGAAGTAGCGATACATACCCCAAGCTTACCTGTAGAACGAGCATACCCTTCTGCCATATGGATAGCACCTTGTTCGTGGCGGACTAGGATATGTTTAATTTTAGTACTTTTATATAATTCGTCGTAAAATGGCAGAATTGCTCCGCCAGGATATCCGAAGACGATATCCACTCCGTATTCTTCCAGGAGTTCGACCATCAAGCGGGCACCGGAGATTTTTGCTTCGGTTTTCGGCATCTTTCCCTCGTTAGAATCCATTCCATGCGAAGTAAGGGCCCTGTCAAGAAGGAAGAATGGACTATAACTTTCGTATTATTTTATGCACTGCAAACCGCCATTTCTCTCTTTTTTTCCAATTTCAAATTTTCTTTACGGATTTAGTACCAAGGAAAACCTTTACTCATCCGTCAAAGTAATATTAAATAAAAAATTGAATGAAGAATCTCCCAGATCTTCTTTCTAAATTTAAAAAGGAACTTCGGTCCTATGAACGAGCCTATTGAAAAACCCCAAGCAGGAAAGGAAGAAGAAGATTCACATTTTGCTCAAATCAAAAGTTTAGCAAAAGAAGCCTACCGTTTTCTGGATAGCAGACAATGGGACAAGGCCGAATCTAAATTGAAGGAACTTCTGGCTAAAGAACCGAGTAATACCTACGGTTTAGTCGGGATGGGAGACCTTCATTTTAAACGAAAGGAATTCAGACAGGCTCTGGATTTTTATAACAGATGTATCAAAGAAGATTCATCCAATAAGTTTTCCCTGATGGGACTTATGAACTGCTATCGAGAAATGAACCTACTCAATCGGGTCATCGAAGTAGCGGAAGAATACAGGCATATTACTATCACCGACGCATCTATTTTAAGTAGAGTTGCGGACGCTCATAGAAAACTCAAAAACTTCAAAGAGTCAGAAGTATATTATATGCAGGCATTGCAGATCAATCCTAAGGATCAGTATGTGATCGTAGGTTTGGGGCATTTATTCTTTGCCTGCCAAAGATATAAGGATGCGATCAGCTGGTGGGAAAAACTGTTAGTTATCCAACCGGATAATATCAAGATCCTTACCGAGATAGGAAACAGCTATCGTAAGATCAAAGACTTTGATGAAGCAATTCGTTATTATCGCAGAGCTGCGGATCTAGACCCAAGGAACTTCTTCGCATTATACGGATTGGCAGAATCTTATCGTGGTAAAAAAGATTTCCGCAAAGCAAATGAATTCTGGGAAAGAATTTTGGAATTCGATCCTGACAATAAACTTATCATCAACAGATATGCGGATAGTTTAAGAGGTATGGGAGAATTCGATAAAGCATTAGAATGTTTTAATAGAATTCTTTCAGAAGGTGAGGATTATTTCGCACTTCTTGGAAAAGCTTCTTCATTGAAGATGAAAGGTGCAAGAGACAAGGCAGAGGAAATTTATGTGGATCTACACAAAAAGTTCCCGATGGACCCTCGTCCTGTGGTAGAACTTTCGGAACTCTATTCCGATATGGGAAAAAGAGACGAGGCTCTCAAGTTATTGAACGACTTCCACAGAAAGCAGCCTTTAAACGAGGAAGTAAAACAAAAGCTGGATTCTTTCTCGGAATAATTCAGTCTTTCATTTCGATTCGATTTTTCTCCCTCTCTATAAACTCAGGGAGGGGAAAAATTTCCTCCACTCCATTCTTCAAATATTTCGCCTCAGCAGTCCAATCTCCATTCTTTCTAATCAGTTCCACATGATGGTGCCAGATATTTCCTTGCTTGTCCGAGAAGATACGAGGGACTCTGGCAGGATTTAGATACAGTGTACCTTCTTCTTTCTTTTTCCAAATCCTAGTCTTTACTCTTAATTTTCTGGAAGAATGGTGCATATGCCCTGCAATCACTACCTTGGGCTTTTTGCCATGGTTAGCGATCGTTCGGATAAAATTGCCTAGATCCTTATCTCCGAAGTCCCCTTCTTCACTCTTGAAATCGCAACCCCAAATATCATGAGCCTTGTCTCCTAGACCGGAAGGACCGTTATGAGCAAGAATAATGAGATCTTGTTTTTGGAAGTCAATGTTCTGGATCAATTCATGGAATTTTTTCTCCGATTCTTCGTAAGAAGAAATTCCAAACACTGATTTAATAAATAACTGAAAATTAAATCTGGCTCCCATAGAAAGAGTTCTAGCCCCTAACAGTGAAATCCTTGGCCCGACCTGAGAAAGATTATACTGGCAAATATGAGAATCGCCCAGGTCTTTAAGTAACTTTTTGTATCTAAGAAGATGAAATGTATGACTTAAGTAACCAATGTTAGGTGAAGCGTTCGCAATCTCCATTAGTAATTGAGGGATAGAAGTAGTATCATGATTTCCTAAAATGATATACTTTGGTTTCCGAACTTTAGAGATCAATTGGGCGATCTTGTTTGTATTCCCCGGTCGATTGTTTCCGAGATCGCCGGTAAATATCACAGAATCATAATTACTTTTAGAAAAGTATTCGGTGTCGACCCAGGTCCAGAATCCGTGTATATCACCTACTACAGCGATCCGCTTATCAGAAGAATCAAATATCAATTTTGTGTTCCTAAATTTTAGGTTTCGTTCTCTTGGCGTTTAAAAAGAAACTTTTTTAGATCATACTAGGTCGAAAAAAAAATCAACCAGGATCGCGCATGAAAAACATAAACAAAGAAATTTCCGTATTCTCCGCAAGATTTCTATTCCTAACGGAAGGATTAGGTTATCTGATCGGAACCCCATTTGCGATCGTATTTCTGATCCATTTTATGGACTTGGATCTGACAGGAGCGGACTCTCTTTGGTTCGTCATGGGAGTGATCTTTGTCCTAGGACTCGTAACCAGTTCACTTTCCTCTTTTTATAAATTAAAACCGTTACGAAAATATTCCAAACAATTTGCAGAAGGCGCAGTAACTAGAGAAACAGTCATTGGAGCCCAAAAAGCAGTCTTCCGACTTCCTGTTTTACATGCGGCAGACATACTGGTAAGGATCTGGATAGGAGGCGGGATCTTCGTAGTATCTTTAGGGATCTTTCTGCCTATCAGCAAAACGGATTATTCTATTCTATTGGGGCTGATCGTATTCGGGGGTCTTTGGAGTGCCGTTTATTTTTATCTGATCACGGATTGGCTAAAGGACAATCTAACTAGAACCGACCTATTCGGCTCCATTTCTTTAGAGTCCTTGGTCAAACTGAATCTGACTAAAACCCTAGCATTGATCTTTTTTTCCATCGTTCTAGTTTTGGCGATAGGTGTTTCTCTAGTGGTTTACAAACTCAATTATGAATCTTTAAAGAATGCTTATACCAACCAAATGTTGAATGTTTCTCAAACCTTGGACCTTCTCACCCAAGGAATTTATGAGGACACGGAAGAAGAAGCCGAACTCATCATCCGGAACAAAACCTTAGGATTTTTGGTATCTCAGAAAAATTGGAAGGAAGCTGAAAATTTTCTAAATAATTTTTTAGGATCCAGCCAAAGATTCGAAGGGATAGCGGTTTGGAAAGAAGCAGGAGATTGGTTCTCTCATTCTGTCGGAACCGGGACCTTGGCAAGTAGCCAAATTGTTCCTTTAACTTCCGCATTTCAACTTCCTGGAGCGGATGAGATCAGAAATACAAATAAAGAGAAGGCATTCTTTTTTAGTGAACCTTCTAATTCTACCCAGAACGGATCTCCCGTTATTTTATATATTAGAGAATTTGAATTAAACGACGGCTCCAAGGCGTTTTTGGTATTCTCGGTCCGCATCGGTGATCTAACCAATAATATCGTACAATCGATCAAGATCGGAAAAACAGGTTATCCAGGACTTCTCACTCCTAAAATGACCTTCTTAAATCATGTCAGCGAAAATATGAGATTGAAAAAGATGGAAGATCTTCCATTTGCAAAATCATTCGTAAACGCACCGGACCGAGTCCCGATTAAGTACGTGATGGACGGTGCTTATAAATCTATGGTAGTTCATACCAACAAAAAGTACGGATTTAGATCTTTCGTGACTATAGTAAACGAAGAAGTTTCCAAAGAAGCGATCTCTACTATCTTCTATATGTTAGCGATCTCATTTAGCGGATTGTTTGTAATCGGGTTTATCATCTATTTCATTCTATCTAAAAGTTTGAAACCTTTAAGAGATAGCCAAAACCTGATCGAAAAAATGTCGGAAGGAGATCTTACCCATAAACTCACGGTTCTTTCCAGAGATGAGATCGGAGAAATGGCGATCAGTATCAATGAATTCAATCGTAAGGTAAAAGCGGTCCTTCACAAAATTTTCGATGCCTCTCATAGTCTTGCGAATTCTTCCGACGAAATGTCTAGTACTTTAAAGACTATTTCTGATAATGCACAAGACCAAGCGGCAGCATCAGAGGAAATTTCAGCTTCAATAGAAGAAATTTCAGCTGGAATGGATGCAATCTCTTATAGAACAAAGGAGCAGGTCACTCTTTTGAATTCTTTGGACTCTGAGATGGTAGAATTTTCTTCTTCCATCAAAAACACTTCCGAGAATCTGGAAAACACTCTTTCTCATGTTAAAGAGATTACGGACGAGGCAAGAAGAGGCGGAAAATCTTTGGAACTGACTGACCAAAGTATCCGTAAAATTTCCCAGAGTTCCGACCAGATCACAGGTGTGATCGAAATTATCACGACAATTTCCGAACAGATCCATCTTCTTGCGTTGAACGCAGCTATCGAGGCCGCAAGAGCAGGTGCCGCAGGAAAAGGATTTGCGGTAGTCGCGGATGAAATTTCCAAACTTGCTGACAAAACTTCTAATAGCATGAAGGAGATAGAAAATATTATCCAAGCTAACGAAACCGAGATCGGGATAGGAGTCAGCAATATCCGAGACACAGTAAATGTGATCGGAGGAATTATCCAGAGGATAGAAACTATCTATATCCGGATGAACGAGGTATCTTCCGTGATGGGAGAACAACTGGTCCGAAATAAGGTAGTGAACAAAAAAGGCCAGGAAGTGAAGGAAAGATCGGAAGGTATCCAAACTGCGATCCAGGAGCAAAAACTGGCTGTCGAAGAAATTTCGAAAACAATTTCGAGTATCAACGACCTGACCCAATCTAACGCATCCTCCACTGAAGAATTGAGTTCAGGTTCTGTGGGGCTCGCCCATCTGTCCGAGGATCTGAAAAACCAAGCGGAGTACTTTCATTTTTGAAACTGCTCTCCCGAAATTTCGGGAGAAAAAGAAGATTTCGAAACTTAGTTGCATTTTAGAGAATTTATTCTAATTTGCGCTTATATGGAATGGGAAAAGATCTTAAGGGACTCTGTACGGGACGGTTCAATCAAGGAATTGTATCTCAGGAGAGTTCCCACCCTGAAAACCTGCGATGACTGGAATAAGGTAAAGGAAATAGGTCTGATCGATCACAAAACCAAATACGCCCATTATAAGGGCGGATTAGTCAAATTCGGGGAAGGTCTTTTTTTCGTGAGCGAAGAAAGGCTCCAAGCCCTGGCTCCATTCCGCAAATGGGAATTCAAAACCAAAATCAAAGTCACTCCGGACTGAAATAAAAACCCTCCAATACCTCGTTCACGCCAAGACGCAAAGAAAAGAAGGTAAAGCTCGAGATCGCGGGCCTCTATATATTTATAACAATTAAAAAGGAATCTTTTATTCTTCGCGGCTTCGCGTGAGAAGAGCTTGCTATTTCTTATCTAGTCAGGTTAATTATCAGGTTCAGTTTTTCAGCAACTGTGATCACGTCTTGGACTCGAGTTTTATCCACAAGCACTGCGGTTGGTCCAATCTCGTCCAGAACGATCTTCTTCCCTTTGATCTGACCAAGTAGAAGTTCCATCACGTTCTGGTCTTTGGTGCGAACAAGTACACAATCTTCTGCGACTTCAACCACAGGAAGGTTGCCACCCCAATCTTCTAATAAGAATAGAAGGTTTTGGGCAAGCTCCGCTCTGCTAGACGCTTTCAAGAAGTCTACGAACTCGTTCGTTTTGTACCCTAAGAGTATTCCCAATTGGTATGCTTCTTTGGTTAAAACGAAAGTATAAACTCTGTCGTAGTCTTTGAGTTCTGTGAACGCTTTTAAAAGATGAATTCCGTAAATAGAAACTTTTTCCGGGAACGCGATCACGGAGAAGTCCGGGTTGATCGTGATTCCACCCTTCTCTGTAACCCCAGCAAGCTCTCCCGTTTGGAAGAAATATTCTCCCAGCTTGGAAAGAGTCAGGAATCGGTTCGGGTATTCTACTTCTAATAATCCGAATAAATGCAGATAGAAGATCGCACTCATGATCTCCTTACGAAGATCCGCCAAATCGGTTTGGAAATTTTTAGTACGGAAACCTGGGCTGAAGATCAGATGTTCTCTGATAATATTAGAGAAAATAACGGAAAGATGGATACGTTTGGACTTGATGATCAAGTTCACACATTTGTCCAAGATCATCTTATCGTAAAAAGGCATTTCCGTAGGTTGGAAAACCTCTGGAGGATTTACCCTCTTCATTCTAGCCTCGTTCACCTCATGGATGACGAGTTTCATGATCTCGAATATATCCTTTGCAAGAAAACCGTCCAGGTCACCTCTCAGAATAATATTCTCCCCTTTGATATCTGCCAGGTTCAGAAGTTTCAGTATAGGAAGGATAAGTTCCATCTGATAGATCTGGCTTTTTTCAGGGAAAATGCTGATATCCGGATTTAATAATTCCTGCTCTGTTCTTTTATGATCCGCCTGTTTTACCTTGCCGGATTTCGCCAAAACCAAGCCCTTTCTACTAATATAAGAAAGAAGTTTTTTGGTATTTAAGAAGAAGTCCAACTCGTTGGTTGCGAGTTTTTCCTGTCTTTGACGAGTTCCTTTTTTAACGGAAGGAAGGATCGGATTATTTTGGATATATTTTAAAAGTTCTTCCGGTAGAGCAAAAATTCTTACGAACTTCTCCTCTACGAAACAAACGTCCGCAATCATTCCTTTTTCAACTAATGCAGGAATGATCGTCTCGTATTTGCCTCTGCTCATTACGATAAAACTTCTGATATCGTCTGCGTCAGCAGCACCACCGCTTAGATAGATCCTGACTACTGTATCCCTTTCCAATTCGGATAAGGAGAGAATAGCCGCCTCATACGCCTCGTCAGAAGTCGCGTGAGTGATAAACTTGCGGATACTGTCGATCTTTGCAGGAGCCTTGACTGCTTTTTTCCATTCATTGGAAATATCAGTCAGCTTCTTACGATCTAGAAGTTTTTCGACGGAGACCTTGTATTTGTCCCCTTTCAGATTTTGGTCTAAAGAAACTAATGCAGCCAGCTCGTCAAAGGCATGATACTTATCCAGGTTATTGGTAAGTCTTTCTCTGTTTTTTCTTTGGTATACGAGTTGGTATTTGCGGAGAAGGTTAAGTTCCATCTCCACGTTTATTGGTGGAATATTTACTTTACGAGAGATCTCCCCCAAAGTAAGAACATTCTTATTTTTTAAGATAGAAGTATAGATATTAACTTGGAGTACGGTGAGTTTTTCCAGTACACCTTTGAGGTAAAACTCATCCAGAAAACTGTCGAAAAGGAACTTAACGTTCTTATTCTTTTCTTTGAACGGTAGCTTGGGAATGTTCCAAAGAGCAGCTGTCTTCTTTAGGTCGTTCAGTTCGAGTTTTTCTAATTCTTGCAATAAAACCGATTCGCCGCTCATACCACTGACCGAAATTCTCGTTCGAGAGCCATACTCTAATTCTCGCCGCTCCCGTAAACCAAAATACGGTTTTCTCGGCCGAACATACAAAATAGACCCGAGTACCTTTCTCTCGGTTCCTTTATCCCGAACAGAGTATCTTTTCTCCCTGATTTGGATTGTGTTCCTTCTAAGTTATCATAATCTGGAGTGAAATGGCCGGATTCATAGACCAACTTCTGCAAGGGGTAAACAGTGCTAGTCGTATAGTGACCAGTAGTTATGTTTTTTCCACCAAAACCATCCTACTTTTAAAGGATTTGGCTACAGGAGGAAGTGGATCCCGTAATATTCCAGTTCGATTAAGAGAGGCGTTTGAAGAATTGGGCGCAACGTATATTAAATTAGGCCAATTCATCGCTTCTGCCCCTTCTCTTTTTCCTGAAGAGATAGTAACTGAAATGCAAAAATGTTTGGATTCAGTACGACCTCTTCCTTTCTCCGAGATCCAAAAAGTATTAAAAAAAGAACTGGGTAGAGATTACCAAAAATTATTCCAAAGTATTGACCCGGTCCCGATGGCATCTGCATCTATCGCACAAGTCCATTCCGCAGTCACAAAAGACGGCCTGGATGTGGTTGTAAAAGTGCAAAGACCGGATATAGAAGGTGCATTAGGAGCAGATCTCAACCTTCTATTTTTAGCATCCAAACTATTCGAAATATTCGTACCCGGTCTTAACAAATCAGGACTTTCGGAAATGGTGGGAATGTTCCAGTCTTCCATCTTAGAAGAAATAGATTTCGTAAAAGAAGCAAACAATTGCGAAGAATTCGAAAGATACCTTCTATCTTCCGGAGAAACCAGAGCAAGAGTTCCTAAAATTTATAGAGAGCTCAGCACCAAAAAAGTTTTGGTTATGGAAAAATTCTACGGAGCTCCGATTACCGACGAAATTTCACTTCGAAAATTCAGCAAAGATCCTTCCAAAACCCTTTCCGACGCGCTTGAGATCTGGTTTTCCACACTTTCCAAATCAGGCTTCTTCCATGCGGACGTACATGCAGGAAATCTAATGATCCTAAGAGATGGAACGGTCGGTTTTATCGATTTCGGGATTGTTGGCAGGATTTCCTCCAAGGTATGGGAAGGATTAATGATCTTTTTAGAAGGTCTAGCGTTAAATAGAACCGACCGGATCGCAAGCGGCCTAGTTCGTATGGATGGAACCGCCTCGGGTATTGACGAGAAAAAGTTAGCCAAGGATCTGGAAACCGTATTTAATCAAATGAGTAAAATGGTCCTGGATATACAAATGGGAGAGCTGGACGCTTTCGATGAGAAGAAGATGAACACGATCCTTTTCGAGTTCAGGGATATTTCAGATAGAAACGGATTAAAGATCCCTAAAGAATTCGGACTTCTCATTAAACAAATCTTATACTTTGATAGATATATAAAATCTTTCGCGCCTGAATTAGATCTGATCCGGGATAGGGAAAAATTCATAAAATGAAATCCAAACTTTTCGAATTAGAAGAGGGAGAATCCGGAAAAATCACCGGAATTAAAAACAAATCCGGAAAAACAGGGCTGGTCAGAAACCTTTTAGATATGGGTTTTCTTCCCGGAACTAAGATCACTGTGGTCCGAAAATTCCAGGACCAAGATAAGATGATCGTAAAATTGGGCCTTGTTCGATTGGCCATTCGAAAATTAGAAGCGGATCTTCTGGAATTGAACTAGTTTATGAAATTATTAAATACTGAAATACAAACTCCGGAACATAAAACGGAAAAATTCAGAGTATTACTCACAGGAAATCCAAACTGCGGCAAGTCCACATTATTCAATAGGCTTACGGGGCTCAGACAAAAAACGGGAAACTATCACGGTGTCACCGTAGAAAAAGCGGAAGGAACCATCCATACGGAAGACAATACCGTTTATATAGTAGATCTTCCGGGCGCATATAGTTTAGGCGGAGAATCGGAAGACAAACAGGTAACCACCCGCATCTTGCTCTCTAAAGAGACTGAAGACAAATTGATTTTCGTATTGGATGCGGTTGCGATAGAAAGAGGACTCCAATTTTTACTTCAGGTATCTTCTCTCAAGATCCCAATGTTAGTAGCAGTCACAATGAACGATACCTTGGAAAAGAAAGGAGTTCATTTAGATCTTAAAGTTTTATCCAAGGCATTCGGAGTTTCCTTCTACTACGTAAATCCAAGATCAGGAGAAGGTGTAGAAGTTTTAGAAAAAGTTTTAACTGATCCTTCTTCTTATAAAATACCAGATCCTGGCTTTTCCTGGGATAAAAAAAGAACCGCATTAATCGAGTCGGTACTTTCTAAACTTTCAGCAGATGATCCGGATTCAGTTAGATTCGTATTAGAAAATAGTTTTAAAGAATTCAGCGGAGAAAATCTGCAAACAGGACTTCCTTCTTCCAATTTTTTCCCGGAAAAAACCAGAGAATTCATTCGCTCAGAATGGCAAAAATCAAAATTAGAATTTTCTTATGGAGAAGAACTGGTCCAGAGATCCATATGGATCAAAAAACTTTTATCTAAAGCGGTTTCCGGTTCTGAGATCTCCGAAAAAGGGATCTTAGGATTCGCTGATAAAATACTGCTACACCCTGTATGGGGACTTACGATCTTTTTAGGAATTATGGCATTGGTCTTCCAATTCTTATTCACCTGGTCCGAAGTGCCCATGGACTGGATAGAAGGAAGGATCGGAGATCTTGCAGATTGGACCGGCAATTATCTTCCGGAAGGGCCTGTACGTTCTCTCATCCAAGAAGGAATGATTGGAGGAGTCGGTGCAGTTTTAGTATTCATTCCTCAGATCAGTCTATTATTCTTATTCATAGGGATTATGGAAGAAAGCGGATATATCGCGAGAGCTTCCTTCCTAATGGACAGATTTATGGGAAGATTCGGGCTTTCCGGAAAATCCTTTATACCATTACTATCCAGTGCTGCCTGCGCTGTTCCTGCGATCATGGGGACAAGAACGATCGAAAACAAAGCGGATAGGCTTACGACAATTTTAGTGTCTCCTCTGATCACTTGCTCCGCCAGATATCCAGTTTACATTTTAGTAATAGGAACGGTTTTCTCGGCAGAACCTGTTTTCGGGATCTTCTCCCCTAAAGTCCTAGCGTTATTCGGCCTTTTCTTATTAGGAATGTTCGCTTCGATGGGAGCTGCTTTCTTATTCAAAAAAACTTTTTTCAGATCGGAACCTGCATACTTTCTGATGGAACTTCCCAGATACCAATGGCCTTCTCTCAAAAGTTTATTTTTTACGGTTTATAAGAAGATCAAAGCGTTTATAGGAAACGCGGGAAAAGTAATCTTATTCATTTCTATCATACTTTGGTTTTTGGCAAATTATCCAAGGGTAGAAGGTCCCAAAAACGAAAACTTAAGCCCTACTCAAACAAAGTCCTTACAAATCTCTGAATCTTATGCAGGACGAATGGGAAAAATGATGGAGCCGGTTTTAGAACCGATCGGCTTCGGTTGGAAAATGGGGCTTGGGATCATCACTTCATTTGCAGCCAGAGAAGTAATGGTATCCACATTATCCATCGTATACGGAGTTCAAGGAGAAGATTCTGAAGACGAAAATTTAAGGTCTGCACTTAGAAAGGATAAGGATCCGGAGACCGGAAAACCTGTTTGGACGATTGCAAGTGCATTGAGTTTACTCGTATTTTTTGCATTCGCCTGCCAATGTATGTCTACTCTTGCTGTAGTAAAAAAAGAGACAAACTCACTTTTCTGGCCGTTTTTTATGTTCACATACATGACGGTTCTTGCATATACTTCTTCTTTTTTAGTTTTCCATTTTTCTAAATTTTTAGGCTGGAATTAAGAATGATAAGAAGGCTACCTGCAAACCTTAGGATAATTTTATTTTACTCTTTTTGTTTTTTGATCCTTTTAACTATTTTTAGATTCGCCCTACTCTTTATCTATTTTTCCAAATTAGGAAATTCCTCTATTAGCGAAGTAATCCTATCTTTTTTGATCGGAATACGTTTCGACCTTTGTGTGATCTCTATCGTAATAGGATTATCCTGGATCTTATCTTCTTTTCATTACCCGAATCGTTGGAAATCCTACAGATATATTTGGGGAATTCTACCCATTCCATTATTCTTATGGATGACCGGGCATTTAATAGGAGATACGATCTATTTCGGAGAAGCAGACAAACACCTAGGCTACGAAGGATTCGTATTTTTAGGAAAAGATCTACTCATTCTAATTGAAGCTGCAATCAAGAATGACACTTTAAAAGTGATCCTGGGACTGATCGGAATATTCGCAGGACTCCCGGCATTAATTTATCTTTTTATAAAGTACAACGGATACCAATATTCTTCTGAAAATAAGACCAAAGAATTGATACAGATCCCTATTTCTATAATCTTATTATTATTATTGTTTCGAGGAGGAGTCCAGCCAAGACCATTAAGATCCACAGAAGCGATCCATTCAGAAAATCCGTTCTTAAACCAGCTCCCTTTGAATGGAGTATTCACTACGATTATGGATCTAAAATCCAAATCGATTCTTCCCGAGTTACAAATGTCTAAAGAAGAATCGATCCGGATCGTACAAAAAGAGATCGATTATCCAGGTGCAAAGTTTATAGATCCTGAATATCCTCTCTTAAGAGAAACTTCAGAAACCAGAAAGGAAACTCCTCCGAATATAGTTCTCATTCTTTTAGAAAGCTGGACCGGGAAATTCTTGAAACCGAACGGAGACGGAATTGTAGGAGGAAAAGAACTCGCCCCTAATTTTAATTCTCTTGTAAAGGAAGGTAGATACTTTCCTAGATTTTTCGCGACCGGAGGAAGAACTGTAAACGGATTAATGTCCGTACTTACCGGAATTCCGGATCGTCCTGGTATCACAGTCGTACGTACACATCAGGTTTTAGGAAACTTCGGAGGGCTTGGGTCCTTGCTGAAAACCTTGGGATATTCCACATATTTCGTTCATGGTGGAGATGTAGGATTCGATAATATGAGTTTTCTTTTTCCTCATTGGGGTTTCGATAAGATCATAGGAAAAGAGGAAATCGAAAAAACAGGAAAATATAAATCGGGCGCCTGGGGATTTTATGATGGAGACGTATTAGAAGAACTTCATGCAACTATCTCGAATGCGAAACAACCTTTTGCAGCAGTCAGCCTGACTCTAACCACTCATTACCCTTACCAAGTTCCTGAAACAGGAAAAAATCCTTATCCGGAAACAATGAAGGATTCAGACTATTTCAATACTTACTCCTATTCGGACGAGTCTATCGGCAAATTTATGGAGAAGGCGAAAAAATCCCCGTATTTTCAGAATACCATCTTTATATTCGTGGCAGATCATACACATCATAGAGATCTAAATCCATTCGAAGATCGTAATATTCCACTTTTAATCTATTCTCCTAAGTATATAAAGCCTGGATTGGATCCGAAAATTTCTTCTCAACTGGATGTGATCCCGACTATCCTAGGACTTGTAGGTAAAAAGGTACAATTTTCTGCCTTCGGTAAGGACCTACTTTCTAATTCTAGAGAATCTAAAACCGACGGCTCTTATTTTGCGTTTTCCAGCGTGATCGGTTGGATCGAGAATGAATATGCTCTTTATCGATCCACGGAAGGCGAACTGAGAGAGGCTTATCCTATGCCTTGGAGCGAGCACAAGTCCAAGTGTGGATCTATCAAGGAAACCTGCGATGAATATGAGCTAAAAGCAAAGGCATTCTTGAATCTGAGCTATGAACTTTTGAATACGAATCGAATCTTCCCGGAAAAATAAAGCAAGCGCCGACTCTCCCAAAAATCCTTCCCTTTCCGACCAGGGATTCCGATCCTAGTCTTAAGGGTATCGCCCTTTCATTTCAGGAGAAAGAATGTCTTTTTCGAAAAGTTTTCGTTTGGAAGAAAAATGGGAGATCGGTCCGGATTCTTCCCCGTTTATAATCGCTGAGATCGGATTGAATCATAACGCAGATCCGGAATTAGGAAAAAAGACCATCCAGGCAGCAAAAAAAGCCGGAGCCGATGCGGTAAAATTCCAGACCTATAAAACTGAAAATTTTTTAGATATTAAAAATCCTAAAGCGAAAGTTCTGGTGGATATTTTCCAGACTTACGAACTTTCGGAAAAACTGCATATTGAATTCCAAAAAACGGCAAAGGAAGAAGGTCTTTTTTTCTTCTCCACTCCTTTGGACCCGGGAAGTGTAGACCTTTTAGTAAACTTAGGAGTAAAAGCTCTTAAGATCGCAAGCGGAGATATCGTAAACAAACAACTTCTCCAAAAATGTGCAGCGACAGGACTTCCTTTATTTTTATCCAGCGGTGCCGCAGAAGGTTTCGAAGTCATTCGAGCATTAGAACTTCTAGAGGCGGAAAAAGTAAAAGATCTAGTATTATTCCATTGTGTTTCTCTTTACCCTACTCCTCCGAAAAAAGCAAATTTACAAACTTTAGAATATTATAAAAATATATTTAATGGTCCCCTAGGTTTTTCGGACCATACTGCGGGAAGTTTAGCGGGGGCATTGGCGGTATCACTCGGCGCGAACGTTCTAGAAAAACATTTCACTCTAGATAAAACACTCCCTGGCCCGGATCATACTATTTCGGTAGACCCGAGCGAGCTAAAAACGTATGTAGAAAACGCGAGGATTGCATTTCAGATGAGAGGGGAAAAGAAAAAGATAGTACAACCTCAGGAAGCAGGGGGAAGATTTTTCGGAAGAAGAGGATTATACGCAGACCAAAACGGAAATCCTATCTCACTTCGTCCTGACCTAAGCCAAGAAGATAAAAGATATTTTGATTCCTGGAAGTTAGATGAGGCAAATTCCCTCGTCAAACAAGGTAAAGGGCCAAAACCGGGAGAATCTTTCTTAGCTTAATATGATCCGAAAAATCTGTCTTTTATTTACGGCTCTTTCTTTCGGCATATCTGCAGCACCTAAATCCTATGGATCCCTGGGTTCGGAAGTGGATTTTTTAGATTTCGGAAAAGTGACCGTGGCTCCTTTTTCCTATTCTGTATCTTCTTCTTACGATGAAGAATACGGAGCATTCAACCTATTCGATTCTAATCCTAAATCTTATTGGTATTCTTCCGGAGAGAATAAACCGGAATGGATCATTGTAGATTTCGGCTCTAAAAGATTGATCAATTCAATAGAAATACTTGTACCAATGTTTCGAGGCAAAAGAGCCGCAGAGGAATATGAGATCCAGGTTCTTCACCAAGAAAACTGGAAAACTATTTTTAAGAACGATAAAGTAGACCTGATCAATCAGCATAATCTTCCACCGATCGATGCATCCATTCTTAGATTATATTTTCCTAAAAAAGAAGAAAAAAGTATAGTGATCGGTGAATTTAAGATCCTACTGAATGGTACTGTTCTTAATTCGGTTTCCAATAGATTCACCGGATACCAATACCCTGTTCCGGATGGACTTCTTCCTGAAAAAGATTACCAACTCCCGGGAGCACCGAGAGAATATAGGAATGGGATCCACAAAGGATTGGATATTTATTATAAAAGAGAAAAGATAGGACCGCCTAGACGTTTGACCTTCCAGGATGTTTTGGTTTCTCCTGCTGATGGAACGATTATCCGTGCGGATCTAGATTATTCCCCTATGACACTTTCTGAATTCCAAAAATATTCCGCATTAGCCCAGAAAAACGGGGTCACTTATGTGGAAAAAGATTTCGGAGGCAGACAGGTTTGGATTGATCATGGAAACGGGGTGATGACCTCTTTTAATCATCTTTCTTCCATCAAAAGAGGGATCAAACCTGGTGCAAAAGTAAAATCAGGCGATGAGATAGGTAACGTAGGAAACTCAGGCCTCATGGGAGAAGCAAAAGGAAATGATGAAAACATCCATTTGCATTTCGAGATCTGGGTAGACGGAGAATATCTCGGAGCTGGAGTTCCTACAAATCAAATGAGAAAACTTTTACAATTTTTCTTTTCTAAATCGAATCTGAATTAAAGAATTCCTTTAGCTTTCAAATAACCTAAAATTTTCACTCCGAAAAACCAAGTGATCCATCCACCTACGGCAGCAAACGTATATAAAAAAGAGAATAATAGTCCGTATTTGATGGTCCATTCTAAAGATATTTTACATTTTTTTAAAAAAGTAATAAATCCACCGGAGACAGCACCTGTTTCCCTTAAAGTAAATTTGATCGTGCAGAATTCGTTCTCCTGATCGAACTCGCCCAACTTCACTCCTAAGTCTTGGATCTTACCTTCTATCTCTAAAATTTCTTTTTCTAAGGAGATCAACTCCTCTATTTTACCGTTTCTACCTTTTAAACTTAAAAGCCCTGCTTTGGATTTTTCCAAAGAGATTCGAGTAGCAGTGATGTTTTTGTATTCGTTTGTTTTGTCCGTTTTATTCACAGAAATTGAATCTATAACACCTATGGTTTGGATAGATTCTACCATAGAATCAAATTTGTCCGGGTTTACGCCTATACCCAACTGCAATGTTCTTTTACCCGGAAGTCCGGATCTTTGTTCGTATTGGATAACTCCTTTTGTATCATCTACCATCTTGCGGGTTTTCTTTTCGTTTTCATCAAACTCGGAAGTTTTGGAAGAAACTGCCGCTACCTTCTCATATTTTTGAGAAGATGCAGAAATAGGTGCCTTATCCTGAGGAGCGTAAAATTTTTCAGATGCATAGTTCTTACGTCCATAATCGAAATTGATAGAAGAACCTTGCTCTTGGTTTACAATATTTGTTTCAGGACCAACCGCATAACTATAGATAAGCCTGATTATAAATAAAAATGCAAAAATCCCCGCAAATACGAGTGAAAACTTTTTAACAAACTTAGAAACGCCGCTGAATTGTTCCATCCTACCCTACTTTTTGGCTGAAGTGATTTATTGGACCCTTGTGGCCTCGGATCTGATCCGTTGTAATAGATCAGATTCCACAAGATTTCCGTTATGAAGGCATTTTTTATAATAAGAATTACGGATATGAACCTGTTCTTCCGTCGTTAAAGCCCAGTTTGGGCTTTCTTTTCTCAGCCTAAATGTTAGATGAGAAAGTACAATTGCAACTGTTACTGAAATATTATAACTTTCGGTAAAACCATACATAGGAAGTTTTAGGAATACGTCCGCTTCTTCCATTGAATAAGAAGATAATCCTTTTTCTTCCGATCCGAATAAGATGGCGCTTGGTTTATCCAATGGCAAAGTATCCAATTCGTAAGAATTTTCTAATGTATGCGGAGAAGTCGCGATAATCCTGTAACCCTTCTCCTTTAAACCGCTTATACAATGTCTAGTATTATCGAAATTCGGTTTTTGGTATTTGTTAATTTTGATCCATTTTTGAGCGCCCAGAGAAATTCCTTCATTAGGTTTATAGGAATTTCTATTTTCTACAACATGGATCTCTGTTAGACCTAAACATTCAGAAGTTCGCACAGGAGCGCTAGCATTATAAGGTTGGAATATATCTTCCATTACAATTGTTAAGTACTTTGTACGAAATGAGGCAACTTCTTGGATCTTAGAGACCTTCTCCGGTGATATTAAAGTTTTAAAATATTCTTCTAACCGGATCGCTTCCGCTAGATTTATAAAATCTGAATGTTCTTGGGTGAATTTCATGTTCAAAATGTTTTATTTCCTAGACAATTCCTAAGTGAAGATCGGAAACAGATACAATTACACTAAACATTAATATAGTAATTATGTACAACAAGATTTAATTTTTGCTTCGAGGCTAATCCCAAAAGAGTTAATATAAAAAATCCGGAGAAAATAAAAAAATTCTAAAGTTTTTTTAAAAAGGGATTGTACTTTGTTTCCGAAAATCTATTATGTCCCCTATCTTGTCCGGTGGTGAAGGAAAATGCCCGAGCAATTGCAAAAGATTCTGAACAATATCAAGGAGTTCTTCAACTCTTTAGATACTACAAAGAAACTGATTTTAGGTGGAGTGGCGATCACTGTGGTCGTTGCCTTAGGGCTTCTGACAACCGTTTCCTCTCAAAAGAATAAGGTTATTCTATTTCAAAACCTAACTGCGAAGGATTTCGCTGAGGTTACCAAAAAATTGGACTCCATGGGCTATTCGTATAGCACGGGAGACACAAGTATAGTAAGCGTGGATCCGGAACAAAGGCAAGAAATTATCACTAAACTTGCACAAGAGAACCTGATCCCTGCGGGTGTACAAGGCTGGGAACTCTTTAACGTGGAGAAATTCACCGAGACCCAGTTTGATAAGGACATCAAAAAGTATAGGGCCTTAAAAGGAGCCATCGAACAATCTTTGATGACCCTAAGACCTGTAGATAAAGCATTCGTGAACATCGCAATACCGGAAGATGAATTGTTCAACTCGAATGCTTCTCCAGTAAAAGCCTCAGTCATTTTACATTTTATCCCCGGAGTCGAAGGGATTTCCAAAAAAGAAGTGAAAGGTATCGTAAACTTGGTCTCCAGAGCGGTGCCTAAACTCAAACCGGAAAACGTAGTAGTCGCGGATGCGGACGGCAAGATCATCTCCGACTTCGAAGAAGACTTAGAAAAAGAAAGATTGGAACTTAGAGTTGTCCAAGAAAAATTGAGGATCCAAGAAGAACAAAGGATCCAACGATTAATCGACGTTAGAAACACTCTTCGTTGGTTCTTAGGCGGAGAAGACAGAGTAGACATCACTCGTTTTGAGTATATGTTGAACTGGGACAAGGAATCTTATAAAGATAACCAAGTTTCTCCAGTAATAGAAAGACCGGATGACCCGAATACTCCTTACTCCGAACTAAAAATCGTAGACGGATATAGTTTAAAAGTTTCCTCCAAAGAAACAAGCGAACAATTCACAGGAAGAGGATTCACTCCTGACGGACCTGCAGGAACAGAACCGAACCTTCCTCCCGGCTACAAAGACACTGACTATCAAAAAGCGGATTATAAAAAAACCGAGAATATCAATAACTTCGAATTCAACAGAAGAGTGAGCGAAGTTCAAAAACAACCTTGGAAGATCGAAAAAGTAAATCTCTCCGTGGTAGTTGACGGTCAGTGGACTAAAAAAGAAAACGCGGACGGAACTGGTTACGACAGAACTTATATCCCGGTTTCTGACGACGATATCAGAACCGTTCGTAAAAACTTAGAAGCAGCGGTAGGTATAGACAAAGCAAGAGGAGACCAAATCTCCGTAATCAGCATTGCTAAAGACCGCACAGCTCAGTTCGCTGCAGAAGACGAAGAATTAAGAAAACAGAAAGCGATCCGCCAAATGGTAATCGCATCTTTAGTCATAGTATTGTTCTTAATACTCACTATCCTCATCTACAGAGCGATCAAAAAAGAAATCGCAAGACGCCGCAGACTACGCGAAGAAGAACTCGCAGCAATGCAGCAGATGATGAGAGAAGCAGCTCTCCGAGTCATGGACGATGGAAGCGCAGAAGTAGAACTCTCTCTGGACGAAAAACTCAGAAGAGAACTTCTCGAAAACGCAATCAACCTGGCCAGGGAAAAACCGGAAGAAGTGGCACAACTTCTACGCACCTGGTTATCTGAAGAGGAAGCAACCTAATGAGTATCCTGTCCGGAAAAAGAAACCGGGCGGGACAGCTCCTCCGAATCCTGGGGGAGCATCTTCCCCCGGAAGTGTTTCGCCACCTTGGGCCTCAGGACACATCGAAACTTTTAGAAAGTTTTCACAAGTCCGGCAAACTAGAAGCGAAACAAGAAAGAGAACTTTTAGGGACCTTCTTACAGGGACTCTCGGGAGTACCAAAAGAAGGAATCGACCGAGATACCTTGGCCTTAATCCAAGAACTCGAAACTATCCTGAAAGAAGATTTAGTTTCAGAACCGGAATGGTCCGAGGAACTCAAAGCTTATACCAAAGAAGAACTTTCCAAGATCGTAGCTGGAGAGTCCTCAGACAGAATAGCTCTTATCTTTTGCTACGCGGATCCGGATACTTCTGCCAGAGTACTGGAAGAATTCCCGGAAGAGACCCAGGAGGAGATCCTACTTTCGATCCGAAATTTGGACCTTTCTTCTGTGGGACTTTTGGACTCTTTGGAGAGGTTTTTACGCTTCAAAAGAGAAGTCCTCAAATCGCCTGATTCAGGAGTTCCTACCAGGGACAAGGGCGGCAAAAGAGCCGCGGAACTTTTGGGGAAATTGGACCCTCAAGATTCCCAGAAATTATTCTCCAGGATACGCGAAAAGAGCCAGTCGTTTGCCGAAAATATAAATAAGCATTTCTTCCGAATGGAAGACCTGATGGATCTGAGCCGAGAAGCTTTAAACAAGTTTATGGGCGAGATCCATCCGATCGTAACCGCGACCGCTTTTAAGGGCACAGAACCGGAAACGAAACAGGTCCTATTGGAAAGGCTGGCACCAACGCTTGCCTCCTCCATCCGATTGGAAGAAGATTCTATGGGACCGGTTTCCCTTGCAGAGATTGAAACCGCTCAGAACGGACTACTTGAAATTTTTAAGGAATCCGTAGAATCAGGAAGAATCAAGTTCCGGAGAAAGAACTAAAATGGCAAAACTAGTCTTCAAACCTATCCAAATCGCGGACATGCAGGATCAGGTAGAGCTGCAAATTCCGGATAAATATAAAAAATTCCATAGGGACGAAGACGCCGAAGAGTTCGAAGTCGACCAAGAAGGAAATATTATAGAGCAATACCAAGGCCCTTCTATTGAAGAGATCGAGGCAGAGCTCAACCGTTATAAAGAAGAAACGGAAGAAAATATCAAAACAATGCTCGAGGACTCCCGCCGTAAGTCGGAGGAGATCGAGGAAGAAGGCCGTAAAAAAGCCTTCCAAATGATCCAGGATTCCAAAGAGAAGATCAAACTCGAAGAGGATTCCGGTAAAGCCAAAGCGGAACAGATCTTGGAAAGAGCCAAGATGGAAGCCGAAAGAATGATCAAAGAAGCCGAGATGAAAACGGCAGAGATCGAACACGAGGCTTACTTAAAAGGATTCGAGGCAGGACGAGAAGTAGGTTTCAGAAAAGGACAAGGAGAAGTTCGACGCCTTATCGACCGTCTCGGAACCATCGTTGGTAAAGCGATCGATATCCGTGCGGAACTCATCCAAGCATCCGAAAAACAAATGGTGGAGATGATCCTGATCATCGCTCGTAAGATCATCAAAGACGAGATCATAGAACGTAAAGAAATCGTACTCAATAATATCAGAGAAGCCCTGAAACGAATCAAGGACAGGGACCGTGTGGATATCCGAGTCAACTTTGCGGACTTGGAAATCACCACAGCTCACAAAGACGAACTTATCAAACTTATGGAGTCTCTTCGCAAGGTCAATATCTACGAAGACTCTCGCGTCGACAGAGGCGGGGTCATCATCGAAACAGATGTTGGTGCCATCGATGCAAGGATCTCCACGCAGCTCAAAGAAATCGAAGAAGCAATTCGAAATGCGGAGCCGATCTAATCTAACATTCACGTCCAAACTTAGTCTCCTACCCGGCCGCCGAAACCATAGGCGGTCGGGTCAGGGGGGTTTTCTTTGTAGTAACTTCGACGGGATTTGCTTTTTTCCCGGATGTGACATAATTCAGTTATATTCTCATTATCACTTGACTCCGGGAAAAATCCTAGGGACAGTATCCGGTATCTAAGAGCTAAGATCATGATAGAGAAGAAGTTTCACGAAAAGGTAGACGTCATCTCCAAGTATTTCCTGATCTTGGACCGCACGGAAACTATCCGCAAATCCGGGCGTGTCGTTCGTGTCTCCGGAAACGTAATTTATTCAGAAGGCCCTCCGGACTCCAAGATCGGAGAGATAATGGAAGTCCAAAAAGCAGGAACAGAAGGTTACCTGCAATGCGAGATTGTTGGTTTCGAAAATCATGTATATACACTAATGCCTCTCGGCCCTGTAGAAGGTGTATATCCTGACGCTTTCGTGTTTTCTTCGGGAAGAAGTTTGAATGTTCCTGTGGGAAAAGAACTACTCGGACGCGTACTAAATGGTGTAGGACGTCCTATCGACAAAAAAGGGCTCATCATCACTTCTGAAGAAAAATCTCCGGAAGGAGAAAGTATCAATCCACTGGATAGACCTGTGATCCGGGACATTCTTCTTACCGGGGTAAGAGCTATAGATGGAATTTTAACAGTAGGACGAGGACAAAGATTAGGGATCTTCTCCGGATCCGGCGTAGGAAAGTCCAGCTTACTAGGTATGATCGCAAGGTTCACTAACGCAGATGTAAACGTGATCGCACTTGTGGGAGAACGAGGCAGAGAGGTGAACGAATTTTTAGAGAGAGACTTAGGAAAAGAAGGTCTCGCAAGATCTGTAGTATTTGCCGCAACCTCCGATGCACCTAAGATGGAACAGGTAAACTGCGCCCTACTCGCCACTTCTGTTGCGGAATATTTTAGAGAACAAGGACTTCATGTAAACTTAATGATGGATTCCTTAACCAGGTTTGCACATGCTAATAGAGAGATCTCTGTTTCTAACCATGAACCTCCGATCACAAGAGGTTTTAGTTCATCTGTTTTTACTAAATTAGCAAAACTTGTAGAACGTTCCGGTACTTCTAAATCCGGAGGAAGTATCACCGGGTTTTATACTGTCTTAACTGACACCGACGAGATGGAAGATCCGATCGCAGACGCAGTCCGTGGTTATATAGACGGTCACATCATCCTTTCGCGTAAAATGGCTGAAAGAAACCATTATCCTGCAATTGATATCCCTGCCTCTCTTTCCAGGGTAATGCAATCTATAGTTGAGGAAGACCAGTTCATGAGAGCCGGTATGATCAGAGAACTTATCTCCACTTATAATTCAGTGGAAGAATTGATCTTATTGAATGCATACGTAAGAGGATCAGACCCTAAAGTGGATCTTGCCATTCGCAAAAAAGATAAGATAGATTCTTATCTAAAACAAAGACTTATGGAAAGAAGTCTTTTCCCGCAAACAGTTAGCGGCTTAAGAGATATCTTAAAAGAAGAAAGAGAAGAAGAGGAATTTTAATCTATGAAAAGATTCCAATTCAGACTCGAACCGGTACTTCGTTTAAAGAAGATCAAAGAGGACCAAAAACTAAAAGAACTTTCCGAACTTGTCGCAGAAGTCAACCAAAGACAATCGGAAATAGATTCCAATGACGCAAGGATACATTCTTTATCTGCTACTACACTTTCAGGAAGTACAGACTTAAGAGAATATTCTTATTTACAAACTTATATGAGACAACTCTTAACTCGAAATACTGAATTAGAGAATGAAATACGTTCTTTCGATGAGCCGGTTGAAAAAAAAAGAACGGAAGTCTCAGAGGCAAGAAAAGAGAAGAAGGTACTGGAACTTCTAAAAGAAAACCGCTTCAAGGAGTATATGCACTCCTATAGAAAGGCGGAAAAAATCCAGGCAGAAGAGCAATTTTTAGCAGATCTTTATAGGAAGCAGAGGGAGGAAATTTATGGGGATGATAGATCTAAACGGGATCCGAAAGTATTTACCTATGATACGGGAGGCGTCGAGCGCACCGGTACAGAAGATGCGGGACTTTCTGAACTCAGAAAACTTTACGAGCGTTATAAAAAGTGACCTCCCCTTTTTAGAAGTACGTAAAACAGTAGAATCTTCCGATCCTTTAATCGGGAGCATGGCAAATCTCCAAGATAAAATTTCTCATTTGGAAAATAAGGCAGGAGAATTGGAAAAAAGAATTTCTGGCTCCAGGCTGGACATCCGGGTATAAAAAGTGGCAAGTTTAACCGACAAAGCAAGAGCAGTATATCTAGTACTTCTGATCTTCTTCCTAGTGTTGATCGGATTTTTTGCGTTTCATTATTTTCAAATCATAGACGCGGCCGAAATTTTTCCTTTTTTAAGAACGGAACCAGGACTCGTAAATGCTGACTCCGAATCTCCTTCCGAATTAGAGAAGTTGGAATTCCGTAAAGAAATGGAAAGACTCGCTAAAGATCGGGACGAGATCTCTCAAAAAGAAGACGAACTTAAAAAAGAAAAAGAGCGCCTGGAAGCGGAACTCGAGAAAATCGAGGAACTCAAACGAGGTCTTACTTCCAAGGAGAATGAGCTCAAATCTTCCGAATCCGAAAGGAATAGCAGAGGAAAATTGGTTAAGGTTATGGCGGAGAAGGTAGCAAATATGCCTCCTGATAACGCGGTGCAGATGCTTACCAATTGGCCGGACAAAGATATCATAGACGTATTCATCCAAATGGATAAGGACGCTGAACAGGACGGTAGACAAACGATCACCACCTATCTTCTCACCTTATTCCCAGCGGAACGTAGGGCGAATATTACGAATAAATGGTTGTCCAGATCCGATGTGATCAAGGCTCCTGAATCGAATTCCGAGTCGGAAGAACTTTAAAATTTTATGAAGAAGAAAACGATCCTCTTTTTTTCAATTCTAGTATTATGCGCGGGAAGTATTTATTCTAAGAGTAAAAAAGCTTCTGCGCCCGCAAAACCCAAGTATGTTTCCGGCGAAGAGCTGGTCAATAATCCGGGAAAAGCGGTTGGGGAAACTGTCCGAGTCGCCGGAACAGTTACTCATGTATTATACAAAGGAAATTCTATCCGATTCGTGGTCCATTTCTCCGGAAAACCAGTGGTTTTAGATTCTGATGATTACAGTTTAATGAACCGAGTCTCCGTCGGTTCTTATGTAGAAGTCTGCGGGTTTTATCTAAAAAACAAGAAGTTAGAAATAGACGGAAAAAGAACGGATATGCCTTCTATCGTCATAGAACAAACTTATTGTACGAATTAAAGCTCGCAACCGACCTGCGGGGATTTGCAAAACTTTGTAAACTCCGCTCCCCCTACTTCTTCTTTAAAAAACTTTCCAATCTTTCTTTTGCGTTTTTTCTAATATTCGCGTAGAAGAAGTGAAAATCTCCAGTATGTAAATTCCCATCTTTTCCTAAGTTAGGAGTTCTAGATATCTCCGGTTCATGGATCCATAAAACTCCGGAATTACATTTAGCATCTGCAACTCCCGGAAGTAATTGATCAAAACTTCGGTTCACACTTCCTAAATTTTCAGACTTAGGAGAAACCTCTTCATCATGTTTCCAGCTTAAAGGATTCACACAAACAGCATCTTTCCCGTATCTATCCAATAATCTACCTGGTGAATTTCCCCAGATATAGGAATTCCAACCGACTACACATCCTGTCTCTTTCGGTCCTGAACAAACCGGCACACCGGCCTCTTCCTGTTTAAAAGGAAATCCGATCGAATAACTTACTACCAGGTTTTTCTTATATTCTGGATTAGAAGAAATTACTTCTTTAAGTAAACGAACAGAATGTCTTGTGCCTTGGCTATGAGAAGCGATGATATAAGGACGACCCTTATTCCAGTTTTTCATATAATATAAAAATGCGTTCTTCACATCTTGAAATGCAAGATCCAAGGCTGCCTCGCCTTCCGGAGCGTCCTTCGTAAAAACGAAAAAAGCAGCCTGTCTATATCTCGGGGCGTAGACCTTACAACATTCGTTGAATGCACTTGCTTGGGTCTTGATCGGATGTTTATCGGTTCTTTCGTTTAAACTTTCATCCTTTAGATCCCCGTTCCAATATTTAGGACGAAGAAGTAAGGTAGTCGGATGGATATAAAAAGTATCCGCCTCTGCCAAGGATTGATTTTCTTTTAAGCCGGAATTTTCAGGAACAAGATCCGCGTTATCCTTTTTATCCGGAAGTGCAGCCCAAAATTCTGACTTAGAATAATCAGGAGAAATTAAATTTTTACTCTCTTCAAAATCCTTTTTTGGTTTGATGAGAAACATACATTGAAAACTAAAAATCGTTAATACGGAAATAAAAATGGAGGCATGTAAGAATTTCATATTACTTAATCCTAGGCTCAGAATAAGAAAGTAGCGAATCGTTTAGGTTTCCGAATTTTATAGAAATTCTTAAAATAAAATTTCTTCCAAACGAGAGAGCGCTTGCTCCAGTTTATCGTTCACGATAATATGATCGAACTCATCTTTATGAGCCAATTCTTCCTTTCCGTTCTTGATACGTTTCAGGATACTTTCTTCGGAATCGGTTCCTCTTCCTCTCAGTCTTTTTTCCCATTCTTCTTCATTCGGAGGAAGTATAAAGATTGTGATAGCCTCTTTGCCCAGTTTTTGTTTTACCTGAGCCGCACCCTGCACGTCTAGATCCATGATCACCGATTTACCGGCAGACATACATTGGTTCACGAATATTGCGGGAGTTCCGTAATAATTATCATGGACCTTGGCCCATTCCAAAAACTCTCCCTTATCGATCCCTGATTCGAATTCTTCTTTGTTCAGGAAAAAATACGTTACTCCTTCCTTGTCTCCTGGACGAGGAGCTCTCGTAGTACAAGAAACTGAAAAAGCCAAATCTGGATGTTTGGCTCGGATCATTTGGATAAGTGTGGATTTACCTCCTCCTGCTACGGAGGATAGAACGATTAGTTTGGGAGATTTCAGTCCTTTTCTTCCTCTTCTTCTGCGATAGAATTATCCCTGCTTTCTATCCTTCTTGTGAGGGCTTCTACTCTTAAGTTGGAAAGGATCAAATGGTTGGAGTCAGTGATTATGATGGACCTGGTCTTTTTTCCCTGAGTCGCGTCTACCAAACTGTTATTACTTTTGGCTTCGTTTCGGATCCTTTTAGCGGATGCTGAATCCGAATGAATGATACCTACGATCTTGGAAACCATGACTATATTTCCAAAACCAACGTTCAAGACGCTAAATTGGGACATTAGGTCCTCCTATTTCTCTCCAACCTAAATCTTTCTATAATATCCACTTCACCGGTGGCGAGATCCAAGGCTTCTGAGATTTCCTCATGGGAGTATCCTTTTTTCAAGAGGAAAACTACCTTCTCAATTTTACTCGCCCCTTCTCCCAGGTCTTTTAGTGCCGTTTCGGAAGAAATTTTTACGGAATCCTGTTTTTGAGGAACGTAACCTGTCATTTTTCTTTCCAGGATCTTTCCGAAGTTCTCCTCTACAGGAATTTTATTATCCGTTCTTTTGGATTTAGAACTCACTTTTTTAGGATCCAATTCAGGAGTATAATCCGGTTCCGCCTTTAAAGAACCCCCGCTAATATCTTCGGGAAATTCAATTTTATTTTCTTCGAATGGATCTCCATCCAAAGAAATATCAAATGTAGAACTTGGATTGTACATCGGTTGAGGAGTTCTAGTCGGAGATATTTCAGACATCAATTCCTGAGAATCTTTCCAGCCCATTACATTCTTAATTGTTTTGCCGAAGTTTTTCAGAATTCCCAAAGTTCCTGAATCTTCTTCCGAACTAGGAACATTTTCTTTTCGGGAATTTTTTCTCTCTGGGTCCAAGAACGGTTTTGGATTTTCAGGAGAATAATTTTCTTTCAGATTTTGTTTATAAAGTCTACCTACGCCCTCTCCCGCTTTTGCGGCAAGTTCCTGCTTTCTATTCTCTAATGATTCAGCCGGAGCAGTTTTAAGCTCTTTTTGTTTTTCTCTAATTAGAGTCAGATATTCGTTCTTAAATTTTTCCTCATCGGAAATATGCACTTCTTCCCGGTGAGTAAGGATAGAAGGTTCGCTTGTTTCCAATTCTTCTTCTACCGTTTCGAATTCCAATATCGGTTCAGAAGAAATATTCTGTTTTTCTAATTTTATTCCTTCGTTAGAAAGTATTCTTTCAGGAAGTGATTCCAATTTTTGGAGAATAGATTTGTATTTATCCTCCAAAGAATCGGAACGTTGGACCAAAATTTTATAAGCTTGGATCTTAGAATTTAAAAGTTCGATTTGGCTTTCTGTTTCCGTTTGGATCTCGTCTACTAGGGTCCGGATTTCTTCGTTGATACGACGGATCATATGAGAACGGATCCTCTTCGTCACTTGCGCGGACACACCAACATACAAGCCTATGGCTATAATAATATTTAAGAATAGGACTGTGAATAGTTCCATCGCACAAGCGTCCTTTTCGAGGAGATTTCCAACAACATTCCTCGGGAAGCCCGCGCGTTTTTTAAGCTATATAGTCCACTGTGGAACGAGTAGGTGTCCGAATTTCGGTTTTTCTACCGCTCTTATCATAGGAGAAAATTCTCTCCTTTCCACCCTCGGGTTTTGGCCCTTTAAAAGAACGGATTTCCTTTTCTATTTCTCCGATCCTTTGGGTGTATGAGTTACGAAGTCTTTCTCTATATTCAGGAGATAATGAAAAAGTTTCGGTGTACATTTGCACCGCATACTTTTTATCTATAGAATACTCACGGATCGATTTTTCGTTCTGGGCGATTACGTTCGAAAGAGTATGTGGGTTCTCCACCATAGTCCTTCGGACCAGATCGTTCGCAGCGCCGTATCCGGAAAGAGGTTCGTTCAGCCTCATATCCTTTATTTTCCTCTAGATCTGTTTTTTCTCCAGTCTTTTTTATCCGGTTCAGGATCTTGGTACGGCAATTGTCGGATAACCCCGTTCTCTTCCACGAAGGTCTTATGTTTGATCTCGTTACGGGTTTTGAAGTCAGCACTTTTGATCTTGATGGTCACCCCGCCGAATAGGGTCTTTTCGACGCTGATCTTACCGTTTGCAGCTCTTTCTTCTATATATGCCTTGAGGTTCTGGATCTCATTTTCGTATTCCCGGACTCGGATCTCCAGTTTTTCGGTAGCCTTGCTGGTTTTGACCAACTGTTGCTCATGGTCTTGGGTGAAAGAAGCAGGGTCATTCTCCTTTCTTGCCTTGAGTGTCTTAAGACTTTTAGAGATCTGTTCGAACTTATCTTGGTTTTCGGCCAGTTTTTCTTCGTATTCGGAGATCTGTTTTAATACCTTAGGATCTGTTCCTACTATAAGTTCTGTAGCAGGGTTTGCAGAAGATCCTATAACCTTTGCAGCAATCGTATCGGAAGCACGGATCGTACCTCCTACAATCTGTCCCCTCTTACCATTAGAGATTACTTTTCCACCTGCGCTCACAAAACAGTGAAGAATTCCTTCCTGTACAACTACGTCTTTTTCCGTGACTACAGTTGCATTCTGGATAAACTTTGCGATTACGTTCCCGCCTGTGGATTCAATACGGGCCTCGTCTCTTCCGGAAACCCCTTGGCGAATAATGATATCTCCGTCAGCTTCCACATTTGCCTTCTGGACAGTACCATAAATTTCAATGTTCCCTGCGGCCTTAACTGAATAATTATCCTCTACGTTTCCAGTGATGATCACCGAGCCTAAGAATGTAACGTTACCGGTTTTAATTCCAACGTCACCATTGACTCTGTAAACCGTTTCGACAGAAAGTCTACCGCTTGCATAGACTACTTGCCCATTCACTTCCGCGGTGAGTTTGGTTCTGTCTTCGGAAAGGATTGTTCCTTTACCTTGTTTGAGCTCAGTATCTAAACCGTCTTTTGCAGGTAGAAGTTCATTGAATAATGTGCGACCGTATTTCCCTCTTTCTGCAGGGATTTTTTCCGCCAGAAGTTGTCCTACCACAACGTTCTCGATTAAGTCCATGTCCTTATAGTCTACTTTTCCGGATTCATCTTCTCGGAAGACTACCTTCTTGCTAATACGAACATGAAAGATAACCTGCGCGTTCTTTCCATTAACGGGAGGATCACCTTCTGCAGCTGTGAAAGGTTGGTTATAGAATTCGTCTTCTAACCTTTTTTGGATCTCTTCTTCCTTAACTCCGTATTTAATACCTGCGTTCTTGAGATAATTGACTACGTCTTTTACCTCTAGATCTCTTCCACCCGGTTTTGGAGGAATAAAAGTGATCTTTGCTCTCATCTTATCAGGAGCAATATCCAATACCATTTTACCCTCGGCGCCCTGCCTAGGTTTCATATTGGAAATATAGATTGGTTCTCCCTTGGTCTCTTTTACAATTTTACGGATCTGATTATCATCTACTTCCGCAATTCCTCGAACGGACAACCGGCGAGACACTTCGGATAGTTCGATTGCCTTTCCATCACCGGAAGGAGGATAGATTGTGAGATAAGTTCCGTTTCTGAAAATTTGAACGACTGCTCTTCCGTCTCTGTCCTTAGGCTGTAGGAACTCCTTCAGATCTTTGGAAACTAATTTGCCTGATCCGCCCGTGAGTTTTTTGTCCAGTTCGGAAAGTTCGTCTAAGAATGTATCTTCCGGCAGAATGGAAGCTCTGATATGCCAAGGCTCCGAGCCGAAAAGTTTTTTCTTTCCACGCTTGATTACTATATAATCCAGCTCATGAGATTTTCTTTTGAGATGAGATGCCGCTAATTGCAGACATTTTTCCAAGGTAGGAGCTATAACTTCTACCTGCTCGTTTTGGAGCTTGTCTAGTTCTTTGGATTGGTCTTTTAGAAAGGATGTAAGACTCAAGAACCTTTGTCCTCCTGCAAATCGGGCCCGGGTGTTTTGAAAATCAGATTACCCGGAGAAGGGGTGGCCTGAGACCTTGGCTCAGGCCAGGGGAAGGCATTCCCCTACTTTTTACTAATAACCGATTTCACCTTTCCTAATTTACTACGAAGCCTTGCGACAGCTCTCGTGTGAAGTTGGGAAATCCTGGATTCGGTTACTTCCAATACTTCTCCGATCTCTTTTAATGTTAGATCTTCGTAATAATAAAGAACGATTACTTTTTTTTCTTTGTCCGGAAGTGTCTTGATCGCTTCCACGATCACGTTTTTGATCTCTTCTTTTTCGATGATGGTATCCGGATTCATATTCATCGGAGATTCTAATGTCTCCATGAAAGAAACCTCGTCGTTCTCATCACCAAGGAACCAAATATCATTTAAAGAGACGAGTGACGTGCCGCTGATCTTAGTAAGAAGTGAGTTGAATTCCTCAACGGAGATCCCCATTTCTTTTGCGATCGCCTCATCTTCTACATGAGCGCCCTCTTTGTTCTCGAGCATTCCGATAATTTGCTCCAACTGTTTCGCTTTTTGGCGAATAGAGCGAGGGATCCAGTCGATGGAACGAAGTTCGTCGAAGATAGAACCTCTGATACGAGTCATCGCATAGGTTTTAAATTTGATCTGTCTATCCGGATCGAATTTTTCGATCGCATCTAGAAGACCAAACACACCGTATGAAACAAGATCATCAAACTCAACGTTCTGAGGCATACCGATCGCAATACGACCGGCCACGTGTTTGACTAGAGGAGAATATTTTTCTACAAGATAACTGCGAATATTTTGATCTTTAGTAGCCCTATAGGACTTCCAAAGTTCGGTTTCATCCGTATTATTGTATTTATCGAAAAGTTTGGACATAACTACGGAATGGGCTGGTCCTCTGCTTAAGAGTGTCGTGGACCAAACCGATTTGCAATAGCATTTTTTGTCTCAAAAACGGGAAATCAAGCAGTTTTTTGTCTCATTGGGTTTCTAGGCGGAAATAGAGCAATTTACGCGTGTTGGAGTTCCGACAAATTAAGAATCTGGTCGGAAAGATTTTTACTATTTTTCCTGGTTGCCGTCGTCTTTCGCGAGCATCGTCCGGATCGCTTCCGCCATCAACTTAGGCTCATTTTTTATCGCGATGTTTTCTACGATGATATGATCTCCGAATTTATCCGCTTTTTTACGAGGAATTCCGCTCGCAGCAGCGCGAATTTCGTCCGCGCTACCACCTGGAGAATCAAAATGAGGGGTAGAAGTATCCGTATCCCCGAATCCAGAATGAGAATGGCGGTCCCCACCCTCGAGGCCATCGTCTTCTCCAGTGGAATGAGTACCTGTGAAATTGCCTAAGAGCTCTAAAAATTCCGGAACCTTGGAAGCTAAAACGGAATATACCCCGAATCCGAAAGCAGCCATACCGACTGTGGATAAAAAGGTAATGAATGCGATATGACCGAAATAATTTCCGACCATGATGCCGCAGACCAGACTTATGATGAGTCCTAAAAAGGAGAAAAAACCGAGAAAACCAATTTGTAGGTTCACTCTTCCTCGCTCTGTTGTTTTTCTCTAACGTCCACGAAATTGAAGAATTTTTTGAAGAAGCCGGTAATTCCGGAATCATCTCCACCATCCATTTCCTGGTTCAGAAGAGAATATGTGATCCGATTCAAACAAGCCGCTGCCTTGCTCTTAGGTGAATGGATGATATACGGTTTTTGTTCCCGGATACTTTTTTCCACCTCGTCGTCCTGGAAGATAAATCCTAAATTTTCGACTCTTACTTCTAAGAACTGACCGGAGATATCGATCACACGATCCGCAACCTTCTTCCCTTCGATAGCGGAACGTACACGGTTCACTACCATCTTTAGATTTTTATCTCTACTTTGGGAAACGATCGCTTTGATCAGTCCATAAGAGTCGGTGATTGCTGTAGGTTCCGGTGTAGTAACTACGATCACATCGTCCGCAGGTAATGTGAGTCCGATCACGTTTGAGCTGATCCCTGCTCCGGTGTCTATGATCATATAATCATAGGAATCCAGATCAGCGAATCCTTTGATTAAATTATTTCTTTGGGTATCGTTCAGGTTAGCAAGTTGAGAATAACCACTTGCTCCCGCAATGATATCCACTCCTTCCGGAGCTTGGATGATAATGTCCTTTAAACTTTTATGTCCCTTGACTACGTGATACAAATTATATTTAGGGATGATCCCTAAGATCACATTCACGTTAGCAAGTCCTAGGTCTCCGTCGAATACTAGGACCTTCTGTCCTGCCTTAGCCATAGAGATGGCAAGGTTTACGGAGATAGTACTTTTACCGACCCCACCCTTTCCGGAAGCGATCGCTATAATCTTAGTCATAGGTTTGGTTGAAGACACGAGTTTCAAACTCGTATTACCCTCGGTAAGTTTCCGCAACTGAGTCGCTTGGTCCATCCTAACCTCTTTCTCTGGGACTTAGGTTTTCTACCGAAACCTTAAGCGGAGAATACTTCTCCACGGATCTCGATGAGTTTTTCCGGATTTACTGCGCATTCAGCGAGTTGGTGTTTTTCCGCTGGGATCATATCGAAGGGAACTTCTTGGCCAACACTTAAATGGGTAAAACCCTTATTAAGTGTATCGGCTAGTTCCAGAAATCCACCCAAAAATTCCGCTTCGTCCAGTTTAGTTAATAAAATTCTACGGAAACCAAGGGGCTCGTAGGCTTTCATTACGGAGTGGGTGTGATGATACGAAGATGTGGCGGATAATACAAGGATATTTTCAACGTTGTCCCTTTCTCCGAAAGCGGAAAGGTATCCGTACATTTTGCTGAGCTGGTCCACATTGCGATGACTATAACCCGCAGTATCTATTAAGATCAGCTCGGATCCGTCTCTCGCCAGGGTCTCCTGAAAACGTTTCAGATCTTTGACCGCATAAAAAGGCATTTCCATGGTATCAGCGTAGCGTTTTAACTGCTCGATTGCAGCAATCCTGTAGTTGTCAGTTGTGTATAAAGAAACTGATTTTCCCATATGAAGATGATACTTAGCGGCTAGTTTTGCTATGCTTGTTGTCTTTCCGCTACCTGTAGGTCCCACAAAGAAGACTACTTTTCTTTGTCCTCTTCTCGTTCCCTTAAAAATGTCCGGCTCCACTTGCACTCTTTCGGAAAGAACTTCTACAATTTTTTCCTGAACAGAAACGGTACGAGATCGATCCAAAGGAGAAAGTCTCTGCTCAGCCTGGGAAATAATTTCTTCCGCGTATGCCTCGCTCATTCCTTCTTTAACGAGTTTATCCCTCATTTTAAGGATATTGGAGTCCTGTTCTTTGCGGACCGATCTGGAAATTTTAGGTTCAAATTCTTTTGAGAAAGAAAGTCCTAAATTTTCTTCGGATTCTATTTCTTCAGAAGTGACTTCTATCAGTTCTTTTGGCAAAGAAGAAGCTCTGCTTGGGCGAGAAGTTCTTTCTTCCCAACTAGGCAATTCTTCCAGGCTTCTTCTTTTTTCAGAACCAAGAGTGGACTTTTGTTTGAGTAGTTCTTTTAGATCTTGGAGTTTTTTCTCCACCTTCTCTCTGGAACTTGCCTTTTCAGGGATACCGACTTGGATCTCTACAACCTTACGGGCCATGAGTCCTGTTCCGAATACCCCGCCCTCGGTCAAAATTCTATGTTCGATGACATGGGCTTCTGGGCCGTATTTCATCTTCATCTGCATTAGGCAATCCTGTAGATCCTTGCCCCTAATCTTTGCGAAATCCATGTTATCCTCCTGTTTTTTCGATTAAAATATTACGTTTTACTAAACCACTTCTGCGGGTTCCGCCGCCTGGGCTTGTGCAATCCTGAGTTCACCGGCGATTACCGTAGGAACGGAAGAATGTACTTCTTCTAATGCGAGAACCGCAAAGTTCCTAGGCGGAAATTCTTTCGCTAAGAAATAAGCAAAAGGCATTCTCACTTCTCTGTTCACCACATAGATCGGGAATCCTCTTCCTTCTTGGACCCTGCGATTCATATCCGCTACGGATTCCAAAAGTCTTCTTTGGAAATCCGGAGGAAGGACCAAAATATCTCTTCCTTCTAAACGATCCTGTGCGAGTGATTTGTTCAATCTGTCGAGCACCCGACCTTCTACCACGATGACCTGTAATTTCCCATCTACCATATAATCTTTTACGATCGTATTGGAGATTGCCTGTCTTACGAATTCCGTAAGAACATAAGGATTCGGATACTTGCCCATTTTGTTTGCGACAGTTTCCAAAATTGGGACCAGATTGCGGATCCCCAAACCTTCTCTGAGAAGATTTTGTAGGACTTGTTGCAACATTCCCAAATTCCCAGGTTTGTCCGCTTCCAACTCTTGGATAAGTGTAGGATATTGAGATCTGTAATGATCCAGAAGTTTTTTGACTTCTTCTCTTCCGAGTAAACTGGAAGCGTGAGTCGCAAGTAATTCTCTTAAATATGTGATGATAACCGTAGAAGAGTCCACCACGATAAAACCTTTGGACTCCGCATCTCCTTTCGAATCGGCAGAGATCCATTTCGCAGTCCTTCCGTATGCAGGCTCCATGAAAGATTCTCCTTCGATAGAAGAAAGATCCTGGCTTTCTGCAGAAGGCATCGCCATCAGTTTTTCAGGACGGATCGTGCTGGAACCGACTTCCACTCCGTTGATCTTAATTGTGAATTGATCCGGAGGAATTTCCAAATTATCTAATATACGGATTGGAGGTATAACGATCCCACTTTCACGAGCAAACTTTCCTCTTAAATTGGAAATTTGGTCCATCAATGTCCCGCCTTGGGAAGCATCAACTAAAGGCACCAAATGATAACCGAATTCGATCTCGATCGGCTCGATCCTAAGTTCGTCGTAATAATCTCGAGGTTTGCGATCTCCAACCGCTTCTTTTTCCTTCTTCTCCAAAACCTCGAGCTGTTCTTGGACTGTTCTTTCAAGTGAGTATGCTAGATAAGCAAGACCACCGGAAAGAAGCACCATTGGAATAAAAGGTAAACCGGGGATAAATGCACCAAGCCCCATAGAGGCCGCGACTACGTATAATACCTTAGAATTTGCAAATAACTGTGTTTTGAATTGTTTTGCAAGATCCGATTCAGAACCGGAACGAGTAACGATGATACCTGTAGCAACTGTAGTAAGAAGTGCCGGGATCTGGGAAACGAGTCCATCACCAATGGTGAATTTTCCGTAAGTTTCGATTGCAGAAACGAAAGATTCACCACGGATACTTGCGCCTATGACTACTCCTCCGATCAGGTTGATCGCAGTAATGATAAGTCCCGCTCTCACATCCCCTTGCACGAACTTACTCGCTCCATCCATGGAACCGTAGAAGTCGACTTCCGCTTCTATCTTCTTTCTTCTTTTACGAGCTTCCGCCTCGTTTATATTTCCAGTAGAAAGTTCCATATCGATTGCCATCTGTTTACCAGGCAATGCATCCAACGTAAATCTTGCTGCCACTTCGGAGATACGGGTCGCACCTTTAGTGATCACAAGAACCTGAACGAGCACTAAGATTATGAAGATAATAAATCCAACTACGTATTTACTTAAACCGGATTCACTTCCTACTATAAAGGAACCGAATGCATCTATGATCGCACTATTTACCGCAGGACCTTTTGACAAAATTTGTCTAGTAGTAGAAACGTTTAGCGCCAATCGATAGATCGTTGTTATAAGTAATAAGCTAGGGAAAACAGAAAACTCAGACGGTTCCTTGATAGACAAAGAAGTCATAACAATGAGCAAACTTAAGGCCAAACTGAATAAGATCAGAATGTCTAATATAAATCCCGGCAAAGGAACAACTAACATTCCAACGATAGCAACTGCTCCCGCACCCAGGATGAAGTCGGATTGTGTGTACCATTTCTTATCCATAATATTCTCCTAGGCTTAAGAAGCGTTTCGGAACGCTCTCCGGAAAGATTCAAGTTTCGTAAAGATCACACTGAGTACAGTATAAAATTTAGCAGGAACTTCCTGGCCAATTTCCACCTCGTCATAAAGTGTCCTTGCCATCGGGCGGTCTTCTACCGTGGCGATATCATTCGCCTTAGCCACCCGGATAATACGTAATGCGAAATCGTCCACACCTTTAGCTATCACAATAGGTGCCCTGTGCTTATTAGGCTTATACTCTAAAGCCACTGCAAAGTGAGTTGGGTTTGTAATGATCACATCTGCCTTGGGAACTTCTGCCAACATCTTGCTTTTTTTGATCTGATCTCTGGCCATTTGTCTTCTTCTGGCCTGTAAAGAAGGGTCACCATCCTGTTCCTTCATTTCTCTTTTGGATTCGGAAGGAGTCATTTTGAGTGCTTCTTCGTATTCGTATTTCTGGAAGAAGTAATCCGCTACGCTGATCGCGAGTAATAGGATCCCTACTATTATAAAAATTTTGAATGCAGTGTAAGTGATTAATGCTACTGATTCTTCGAGTCCCATATTCCCGAGCATCAGAATTTTGAAAAAATCCTTCTCTATTACAAAATAAGAAACCCAAGCAATTGCAGCTACTTTGACTAAAGATTTTCCTAAGCTGAATAATGTTTGGCGGTTCGGAAATACCTTTTTGAAATTAGGACGTATCCTTCCGAAATTAAAAGCCAATGCGCGAGGTGCGAATAAAAACCCTGTTTGGATTACATTGCCCACGATTGCTGCGACTACCGTAATCCCCATCAAAGGAAGAAGTAGCTGAGTAATATCCACGAGAGCATTGTTCAGAAGTTCACTTACCGTTTCCGAACTAACCACATTCGCAGAACGTATTCCGAAAAAATATTTTCTCAAAAGATAATAAGATCTCATGAAAAAATATTCTCCCATGAGATACATTAAAACAATACCTGCTAATAAAACGATCGCAGAAGCAACTTCAGGACTTTTAGGAACATTTCCTTTTTCCCTTTCTTCCCTTCTTCTTCTTTCGCTGGCCGGTTGTGTACGTCCCTCGTCTTCCGCTGCAAATAGCTGAAGGTCGATACGAAAAGGAATAGCAGCAGGAATTGGCTGTTTTTGTGGAGCCACGTGTAGGAGTTCCAACACGCGCATATTCAAGCGCCGTAGGAATTCCAACATGGCGGTCTTAAAGGAAATTCCAGATAATTTTTCCCAAAAGGATCCCATTAGTTCGGCCATCCTTTCAGCATTAGGTTCATCTTTTCGAAAGAGAGTTGGAACGCGTTGTCCATCTGAGTGATCAGAAACGGAACGATCAAGATCATGACCACAAGGCCGATCGCGATCTTAATAGGAAAGCTCAGCTGCAGAATATTCAACTGAGGAGCAGCTTTTCCCATCAATGCTTCCGAAACAGTGACTAAAAATAAAACCCCGAGTATCGGCAGAGAAATTTTAAAAGCGACTAGGAACATAGCCCCTATCGCTTCTTCCATTGCCTTATAAAGTCCGTCTTGGATCTCGGGCACAAGTTTCAAAACTTGCACCTTCTCAAAAGAATATACCAAACTTTCGAATAGAAAACGGTAAGCTCCCAGTGAGAGAAACAAAAGCATACCCAACATATTCTTAAGAGTACTGATCACAGGAAGACTTGTTTGAGAGATCGGGTCCAAAATTTCAGCGTAACCGAAACCAAGTTGGACGTTAAAAAATTCTCCCGCCATCTGGAAGGATGAGAATACCAAGCTCACTAAAAATCCCATGAGGATACCGATGAGAACTTCGGCCATCACAACTAAACCGTAATCGGCCATATTACCTGGGATGGGAGGAACAAAGGATGCACTTACTGGAAATAAAATTACTGCGATTAGAAAACCAAGAGTCATCCTTTGAGCAAAAGTGATTGAAGCAAAAGAAAACACAGGAGCCACGGACAGAAGCCCCACGATCCTTGCCAGGATCAAAAGAAACACTTGGAAATTTCCGATAAAGTATTCCATTTTTCTAATCTAAAACTTCTCTATCATCAGGAAAAGATCCCTGGTATAATCCGTCATTGTCTGGAGCATCCAGCCTGCAAAGATCACGATCACAGCAAAAATGGATAATAATTTAGGAACAAAAGCGATCGTAGGCTCCTGGATAGAAGTTGTGGTTTGTAAAATACCTATGATCAATCCCACCACCATTGCAGTCAGCAAAATGGGAGAAGAAAGTTTAAGAGTCACAAACAATGCGTCTCTGATCAGAGTGATTGCATCTACTTCCGTCATTTATAACTCCTTACGAGCTCGTAGACAATTAAGTTCCAACCATCCACAAGAACGAATAAGATCAATTTAAACGGCAAACTCACCATCACAGGAGGAAGCATATTCAAACCCATGGAGAGAAGTGCGGAAGCTACTACAAGATCCACCACGATAAATGGAATAAAAATGATGATCCCGATCCAAAAGGCCTTCTTTATTTCCGAAAGCATGAACGCAGGAATAAGAACGTAATTCGGAACATCGTCGAATGATTCTACGTTTTCCACTTTTCCGATCTTTAAAAATAGAGCCACATCCTTGGCACCGCTTGTCCCGATCTGTCTCATCATAAATTCTCTGAGAGGGATCATGGACTTATCAAAAAATTCGTTAGTATCTATTTTACCTTCCATGTACGGATTTAAACCTTTCTCGTACACGATATTCAAGGTAGGAGCCATGATGAAGAATGTCATAAATAATGCGAGACCCACCATTACCTGGTTAGGCGGAAGGTTCTGGATAGAAAGTGCCCTTCTCACAAAATCCAAAACGATTACTATTTTGGTGAAAGAAGTTAGGGACATCACGATGGCAGGAGCCAAAGAAAGAATTGTGACTAGGAACAAGATCATCAAAGAAAGGCTTGTCTCTCTCGGACCTTTTGCCTCGTTTACATTGATATTCAGATTCGGGATAGGAATCCTAGGTGCATTTGCTTGGGAGAATATATCTTCCGGGATTGCAATGATCAAAACGGCAAAAAGAAGAACTCCAGAAAGTATCTTCCACATAACTCTATTATGTCTCATACCTTCGGAAAACTTTTTCTCTGCCTTTGTAGCGAACCCCTCTCCCACTTTTCCCCCTAGTTCAAATCGAATAATCCGTTCTCCAGATTATTCCTTTCCTTCTTAATTTCGTCTAACTTCTCTTTGAGCTTTCTCTGCTTCTCTCTTCTTTCACCCGGAGTTTGTCTAAGGGTTTGTTCTTCATCTTCCGATTTTCCAGTAAGACGAATATTCAAATCCTTTAATTGTTCCAGAGCAGTGACCAAAAAACCGCCTTCAGGAGGTTTAAATTCGTCCCTCATTCTCTGGAGCCTCGCTTTAGTCTCCGTATCCGTAATCTCGGAGATTAAATTAATACCGTTATCCGCCACACCCAGCACGAAAATTTGCCCAGTCACTTCCACTATCTGGAGCTGTTTGTTCGTGCCCAAGTTCAAACTTCCCAGAAGATTCATCTCTCCTCTAACAGGAAGCGAACCTTCTCTGGATTTTGCGAGAGTCCTTAAAACCCAATACGCAGCTCCACAAAGAATTCCGAGTACTAGAACGATCCTAAATAAAATCCCTGCGAGACTCGGCCCATCTGAAATAGGCTTATATCTTTCTTCCACGGGATTCGGAGTTGATTCAGGAACAACTTCCTTCTTCTCTTCTTGTTTAGGAGTAGAAGGTGCCGAAGACTCAGGAGTTTTTTTATCAACAGTGCCCAGTTCTCTTTTAAGAACTTCGTCCATTTGTTCTCTTTCGGAACCTTGGGAATATAATCCTCCGGCGATACCCGATAAAATACAAAAGACTCCGAACGCCAAAGCGAGGGAGCCGAATCCTGAAAAAAACGAATGGATCGTTTGAAAAATTCGGCTCATCCGCCTCCCGACTCCGGCTTGATCCTATCGGCCGGACTTACGATATCCGTTACACGCACACCGAAGTTTTCGTCGATGACCACGACCTCTCCCTTCGCAATCAACTTACCGTTCACCAAAAGGTCCACAGGCTCACCTGCCAACTTGTCCAACTCGATGATGGAACCTTCGCCCAAACCTAAGATATCTTTAATATACATCTTAGTTCTTCCGAGTTCCACTGTCACAGACATCTGAACGTCCATGAGAAGGTTTAGATTCGGAGTACCTTGGGCACCGCTTGCAGTGGCGAGGTTCGGGAAGGAAACACCCTTCATTCCTACTTGGGAAATTCCGCCGCCGCCCATTCCGCCTTGGTAGCCACCGCCACCATAATCTCCTCCCCCTCCTCCTCCGGACCTTTTGGAAAGAGAGAGAATATCATTCGCCATAGATAAAGAAAGAAGGAACTGAACTCTAAATGAAGGAAGTCCTTCAATAGCTAAATTGAAGAAGGTCCGAACGAGCGGATCACCTTCCGGAAGTACCAATGCAGCAGGAGAAGTTACATGTCTGGTTTCCGCAGGTGAACCATTCACTCCTCCTCCGGTCTTAGCGGCGATCTGAGATTGAAGAGCTCCCATAATAGGGGTCAAACTATCCCTTAGTGTTTGGAGCTGGCCTTCGTCCAGACCACCTGAATCGAAACCACCCATCATCATATTTGCAATACGAGCCGCATTATCCGCGCCCATTGCAAGAACAACTCTGCCATTCAGATTTCCTGAATAGGTAGAATATAATAAAAACGTGTTGGACTTAAGTTCCGCTTCCACATCCTTCCGGGACTTTGCCTCGGAGGTAGGATTCATGAAATTAGAAGTTTTGGAAAGAATGGCCGCTAAGGTATTCCCCGCAGTCATAAAACAATGAGAAAGAAAATCGGACAGAAGGTCCCTATCTACCGGTGAAAGACCGGCAGCTTCCTTGGACCCGCCTCCGGCAGCCATGCTGCTGCCTGGATCAAATGAATCGTTTGCACCCGCTAAAAGGGCGTCTATTTCTTCCTGGGAAAGGGATCCTTCACCCATCTTGGGCACTCTCTCTTAGTTTTGGATTAGGAGACATAATAAAAAGAAATTTGTCGACCCTTTTTTTTCTTGCTCAGAAAATCGGTGGGAAAAGGCCGGGGAACTACTAGATAAGACCCCATATTAGAGGCAAAAACAAGTATATTTTAGGAAGAAAGTCCTTAGGTCTCCAATGTTTCGATCTGAAAAGAAGAAAGGTCTACGTATTGAGAAGCATTTCCATGGATATCGATACCTACCAACTTCCCGCTTTCATCCAAATCTATATTCACATCCACATTTATCTCTTGAGTCTCTGCTGAAGGGCGATCGGAAAGATCTATATAGATTGAATCAGTATCAGGGTAATGCCGAATCTTCATCTCTTAAAACCTCGGTCGAAAAACGCATTATGAATCGTTTCTCCATCCTCTAAAGTAATTACTCGAAGGTATTTTTGGGCTTCGTCAATCCATTTCCAAAACCTTATCCTTCCATTCTCTTGGACCGCCTTCTTGTCGGGATATAGAATCGCTTCTTCTAACCATTCCAACTTAATCTCTGGCCTCCTATGCAACACATCCGTTTCGAAATAATGCGTATGCTTCACGCCATTCCGTTTCCGAATTCTTGCTACCTGCGCGTAAAAAATCTTACTTCCTGTAACTTTGCACCTTTGCGTGAGAATCCCTAAATACCCCCTTCTCTTCCCCGGACCGGCCTCCTAAGCCAGATTTTTTCAACTTTTTCAATAGATTGGACTTGACTGGCGATTTGAAGTCCTGTATTTTACCAAATGGTAAATTAACTAAATGGTTAAATACGACACAGAATCTGATCGACTGAGCAATACTTTCGCAGCATTGGCCGACCCAACCAGGAGGGAGATCCTACTCTATTTGGTCTCCGGAGAGGCGACCGTTAAGGAACTGGCAGAACCTTTTAATATGAGTCTGCCTGGAATTTCCAAACACCTAAAGGTTTTAGAAAAGGCCGGGCTCATAGAAAGGGGAAGAGAAGCACAATGGAGGCCATGTAAGATACGACCGGATGGTCTAAAAGAAGCTTCCGGTTGGTTGGATCATTACCGTCATTTCTGGGAAGAAAGTTTGGATCGTTTGGACGCGTATCTACAGCAACTCCAAGCCAAAAGTAAAGAGTCGGAAAAATAGATGGGTTATACCGGGAATTTGTCCCGGTGCTATATTAGAATTATATAAAAAGGTAAATTCAGAATGTCTGATACTAAAACTGAAAACACACCAAAGGCCACTAAAAAAGAGTGGATCGGCTTGGCGGTAATCGCGCTGCCTTGCCTGCTATATGCGATGGATTTAACGGTTCTTTATCTTGCGGCCCCTCAATTGTCCGCGGATCTAAATCCGACTCCTTCTCAACAATTATGGATCATGGATATCTATGGATTTTTGGTCGCTGGATTTCTTGTGATTATGGGAAATCTGGGGGATAGAATTGGTCGTCGTAAACTTCTTCTCTATGGAGCGGCAGCTTTCGGAGTGGCATCCGTTCTTGCGGCATTTTCTCCTAGTTCCGAAATTTTGATCCTGACCCGTGCGATCTTAGGGATCACAGCGGCAACTTTGGCTCCTTCTACCCTATCATTAATTCGTAATATGTTTTTGGATCCGGAAGAAAGGACTTTTGCGATCGGTATCTGGGGGATGAGTTTTTCTTTGGGTGGAGCGATAGGCCCTCTTGTGGGCGGGGTTCTACTGGAATATTTCTGGTGGGGTTCCGTTTTCTTAATGAGCGTTCCAGTTATGATAGTCCTACTTATCGTCGGACCTAAACTTCTGCCTGAATTCAAAGATCCTAATGCAGGAAAGATGGATATCCCGAGTGCGATCCTATCTTTAGTATCAGTTCTTTCTATTATCTATGGTTTGAAACAAATCGCAGAGAATGGCTGGGGAACAATCCCAATTCTTACTATACTTGCAGGATTAGCAGTCGGAGCGGTCTTTATTAAAAGGCAAACCACCTTGCGAGATCCAATGATAGATCTGGAGCTGTTCAAACTTCCCGCATTCACTGCTGCAGTCGTCGGAAATACGATGACCATCTTCGTAGGCTTGGGCGCTTTCTTGTTTATTTCCCAATACTTACAATTGGTCTTAGGACTTTCTCCCTTGGAAGCTGGGCTTTGGACTCTTCCTGGAGCGTTAGGCAATATCATAGGATCTCTTACGATCCATATGATTGTTCGTATTATGCGCCCATTATACGTGATGTTAAGCGGACTTGTATTGCTCGCGATCGGTATGTATTTATACACTCTGATCAATACCGAAAATGGGATCTGGATGATTATCGCAGGATCTCTCATCATGTCTTTCGGGATCTGCGCAGTTGTGATCTTAGGAACGGATATCATCGTTGGTTCTGCGCCTCCGGAAAGAGCGGGAGCTGCAGCTTCCATTTCGGAAACAGCCGCCGAATTCGGCGGGGTCTTAGGAATCGCAGTACTTGGAAGTATTGGTGTTGCGATTTTCAAATCCAGGATCAATTCGATTGAGCTTCCCGGACTCACTCCTGAACAATGGGAAAGTTCTCATAATACTCTGGCTTCTGCGGTATCTGTAGCCAAAGAACTTCCTGAGCCAAGTAGACAAATATTGCTCAGCACTGCCCAGGGTGCATTCACCGATTCTTTACATTTTGTTTCTTTCTTAGGTGTGGGAATCTCTATTGCTTTAGCATTTGTGATCTTCTTCATCTTAAAGAACAAAAAAGAACCGGAAGCAGCTACGGAAACACCTGAATTAGAAAAAGCAGCAAGATAATATTAATAGAACATAATTAAGGAAAATAGAATGAAAGCAGAAGTTTCAGTCGTTGGAAAAGAAATTATAGGAATTAAAACTTTCGACGCCCCAAGAGAATTAGTTTGGGATGCTTGGACTGACCCAAAACACGTGGCGATCTGGTGGGGACCAAACGGTTTTACGAATACCATTCATGAAATGAGCGTAAAACCCGGAGGGGTCTGGAGATTTATAATGCATGGTCCGGATGGAGTAGATTATCCAAACCGTATCGAGTTTATAGAAGTAGTAAAACCTGAAAAATTGGTCTACGATCATGGCGACGATTCTAATCCAAAACAATTCCATGTGACTGTTCTTTTCGAAGAAGAAGGTTCCAAAACCAAACTTACGATGAGATCCAGATTCCCGAGTGAAGATGATATTAAAAAAGTCGCAGATTTCGCGCTGGATGGACTTAGGGAAACTCTCGGTCGTCTAGAAAATTTCTTAGGAAAGAAGTAATAGAATTCGGAGTAATTCCGAAATAGTTTAGAATATAATAATTTTTTAAAAGCGGAGAAGAAGTTTGTGAACGAGATCAAACAACCTGAATTTAAAGAGATGATACTGACTAGGACTCTAAATGCTCCAAGAGATCTAGTTTGGAAGGCTTGGACAGATCCTAATATGGTATCTCAATGGTGGGGTCCTCATGGTTTTACGGCTCCTCTCTGCCAATTAGATCTTCGCCCAGGCGGAGAGATCCTCATCCATATGAGAGATCCGGAAGGTGGGATCAATCCGATGAACGGTACTTATAAGGAGATCGTCGCTTTAGAAAAGATCGTATTTTCTTCTTATATCGCTTTCGAGATGGACGGTAAAAAACCCGCGGCAGAAATCCAGATCACTATCCTATTTGTGGACAAAGGTTCTCAAACAGAACTTCAAGTGCGTGCACTTCCTATCAAAGTGGATCCTGAACTGTATCCTGCAGTGGAAGGTATGGAAGAAGGTTGGACCCAAACCCTCGATAAACTTACCGCAATGTTTGCTTAATTGATCTTAGGGAGAAATATATGAACCAAAACAATCCTAAAGAAATCGTAAGCACAAGAGTCGTAAATTTTCCAAGAGAGAAGGTTTTTCAAGCCTGGACAGACCCTGACCAATTAAAGAATTGGTGGGGACCGAAAGGTTTTAAGAATACTTTCGAGGTTTTTGATCAAAGACCGGGTGGAGAATGGAAATTTACCATGCATGGTCCAGATGGAACAGATTATCCGAATCGAAGTGTATTTCAGGAAATCGTAAAACCGGAAAAGATAGTATTCGATCATCTATCAGGCCCGATTTTCAAAGTGACTACTACATTCGAATCAATCGGAGAAAAGACAAAATTGGTTTTCAGAATGTTATTCGAAACTGCTGAAGAATGTGAGCAGATCAAAGCTTATGCCGTGGATGGGAATGAACAGAATTTCGATCGTTTAGAAGAACTTCTGGCAAAGGTTTAATTACCCTGGATGGGAAACAAAACAAAAAACAAAGATTAAGGAAACAGAATATGAAAGTAAATCCGTTGCAAATACTAAGTTTTTGGATCATCATCTTTCCTTTTCAAAGAAGGAAAAGAGCCGGAGCTTAAGATGGACTCGAAAGTGGGAGGTTACTCCCACTATTTTCATAAATCTCCCGATAAGGAAAAGATCCGAACTAAAGAAATTCAGAACGATATTTTTCGTAAGAAAAAGATCTTTTTTACAGCCTTATTTTCCGTTCCGGAAGAAAAACAAGAGATCAGTCGTTTCTGGGAGGAAGCCTTGGAAAGATTAGCGGAACTTCTCCGCAGGATCCAAGGATCTTAATATCAAAAAATCTTTGGTAGTAAATCCTAGTAGATTAAATTCTATCCCTAAGAGCGCTTTTGCCCTTGGGGATTTCTTTCGTGATAGATTATATCCGTAAAATTTTAGACGCGAGAGTGTACGACGTCGCGGTCCATACTCCCTTGGACCCTATGATCAGAATGAGCCAAAGATTAAATTCTTCGGTTCTATTAAAAAGGGAGGACCTCCAACCGATCTTCTCCTTTAAGATCAGAGGAGCATATAATTTAATTTCCAGACTTTCATCCGAAGAAAAAAGATCCGGAGTGATCTGCGCTTCTGCGGGAAATCATGCACAAGGAGTTGCACTCTCCGCTCAAAAATTAGGGATCAAGGCAATCATCGTGATGCCTATCACTACCCCATCTATAAAAATAGAAGCAGTCCAATATTTCGGAGCAGACATTATTCTTTATGGGGATACTTTCGATGAAGCATATTCTCATGCCAGAAAATTAGAAAAGGAGAAAGGACTAAAATTCATTCATCCTTACGACGATCCGGATGTGATCGCAGGACAAGGAACAGTCGGTTTAGAAATTTTACAGCAGTATCCGGATCCGATCGAAGCGATTTTTATTCCAATCGGAGGCGGAGGTTTAGCAGCAGGAGTTGCTTCTTATATTAAATTTTTAAGACCGGAAATCAAAGTGATCGGAGTGGAACCTTCGGATGCTGCTTCTATGAAGGAAGCAATCTCTGCCGGCAAAAGAGTTATCTTAGATAGAGTCGGATTATTTGCGGACGGAGTTGCAGTCAGACAAGCAGGAGAAGAAACATTCAAAGTTTGTAAAGAACTCTTAGACGATGTATTAGTAGCAAACACAGACGAGATCTGTGCCGCAGTCAAAGATATATTCGAGGATATGAGAGTGATCGCAGAGCCTGCAGGTGCATTGTCCCTTGCAGGATTAAAATCTTACGCCAACCAAAATCCGAATCGAACCGGGGCGCTTATAGCTATCAATAGCGGCGCGAACATGAATTTTGATAGGCTTAGACATGTGGCAGAAAGAGCGGAAATTGGAGAATCCAGGGAAATTTTACTCGGGGTCACCATCCCGGAAAAACCTGGAAGTTATTTAAAATTCGTTCAAACTTTAGGAAATAAGATCATAACCGAATTCAATTATAGATATGCTACCGATAAACAAGCACATGTATTCGTAGGTTTAAAACTAAAAGGTGCCAATTCTGAAAAAGAAAAAGTAATTTCAGAATTGGAATCATTGGGTTATGAAGTTTTAGATATCAGTGCGAATGAAACAGCTAAGATCCATATTCGTTATATGGTGGGTGGAAGAGTTTCCGAACTTAAAGACGAGATCATACTAAGATGTGAGTTCCCGGAACGCCCGGGTGCCTTGTTAAAATTTTTAGAATCAGTCGGAAGCAATTGGAATATTACATTATTTCATTATAGAAATCACGGAGCGGATTACGGAAGAGTATTAGTCGGATTTCAAGTTCCTTCTGCCGATAGAGAAGGTTTTAGAGAAAGGCTTAAAAGTTTAGGTTATCCTTATGAAGAAGAAACTGATAATCCAGCTTATAAAATGTTTTTGCACAATGTTTGACTGGGATCGAAGTTAGGAACAGTGTCGGACTTTTAAGTATCCACTCTAAAATATGCCTTCTTTACCATTTTTTGGACATCGTATCTTTGGCCTGGATCTTCTCCCAAACAAAAGAACATGATCCCATACATTACGTTTTCCTTAAACAAGGTGATATGCAGAATATGAAGATTACTTCCTTTATCTTTATAATAAACCCTGAATGCGGGGCGACTTGCTACTTCTAATTCTCCGAATTCAAGTATCCTGCCATTCCCTTTTTTGATAGAGTCGATGACTCCCATTTGAAATTCCCGGTTCAGGGCACCGTGATCTATAGATTCAGTTAATTCTTTTCGAGTGATCAGAACACTTGCAGACTCATTATAATCTTTTGCCGCAAAAATCCCTCCTGCAAACGGTTCCATAGGAAACCAATCGAAAGGAATGGTCAGGTTAAGAGGTGAATTCGGCTCCTTCTTCTTTTCGGGAGAAAGAGAAGTGAATACGGAAAATATCAGAAGGACAAAAAGGACCCGATTCAAAAATTTTAAGATCACCCTTTTGTCTCCCTCCGTTAGGCCTTTTATTAATTTCGGCTTTGGAAAGGGCATATTTTAGTTAGAAAGAGTAGTTCTAGACAGAATCAGGGAATTCCCAGATCCCCAGGTTCTCCCTGCGCATATAATCTGAGAGAATCAAAGCTGTAAATGCCTGTATTATGATAATCTCCCCAGACCAAATTGATCGCGTATCTTCCTACCTTGGAAAAAGACAATAATTTGGCATCTTTGATCCCGCCAGTTGTCGCTCCTATTTTTCCGCCATGACCTCCCTTACAAACCACGCAGGGACATCTTTTTCTGAGTTCTAATAGGGGAAATTCGGAGATAACTCCGTCTTTCCATTCTATTTTTAGAATATTCTCATCGAATTCTATGGTTTCTGGTGTAGTAGCTTTTAAACTAAGACTCATATTATCTAGGAAGTTTTAAGACCTGTTTTCTGAAAGTTCCGATCGTGGTTCCATAAGTTACCTTTTCGTTCAGAGGAAGTTCCGCAAAATCGAAAGTATCTCTTTCTAAGATCAAAATCACAGTTGAACCCATTTCGAATCTACCTAGTTCCGCACCTTTTTCGATCATGATAGAAACGTCTTTATAATCTTCTTCTTTGGTAGTTCGAATAAGAGTATTCGTGATGATCTTTTTATCATAAGTCACACGGATACGACCTACGTTAGAGGCCCCCACTTTGATCACAGCCACGAGTCCGAATTCAGTCTGTAAGAATGTGATCAATCTTTCATTTTTAGGAAAAAGTCCTCTGATCCCGAAAACAGCCAATTCATTTACAGGGAATAGTTTTCCGGGTTCATAATAATATCCTAATATTCTACCGTATGCAGGAGAATGGATCCGATGATAGTCCTGGGGAGAAAGATAAAATGTGATATATTTTCCGTTCTGGAATTTGGAAAGATACTTATCTCCTCCGATCAATTCCTTCAGATTATAATCCACACCTTTTGCCTGTAGGATCACCTGATCATTGATATCTCCAAAACCTGTGATCCTTGCATCCACAGGAGAAACAAGCGCGTTCTCCGCTGAATCTATGATCCTTGCTCCTGCTTTTAAAGCTCTGGTGAAAAATTGGTTTAATGAATTATATTCTTGGATCTCCAACTCTGCTTCGTTCAAATTGATCTTGTACGCTTTTGCAAACGCCTTTAAGATCGGGATCATGATAAATCTAGGCAGTCTCAAAGAAGCCAAGATCCCAAATAACAAAGAAACCAAGTTTTTAGGAAGGATAGAAAGAAGAAGAAGATAGAAGTCCTTAAAGATCTCGTAATGTGCCCCACCCTCCAGGAATTTCCTAAGTTCCCCTTGAGCAACCTTAGCTAAAAGGACCAAACTGATGAGCACTGGGACCGCAGTAATAAGTGCGAGCCCATAACCGATACCGAATACTTGTAATAAAAAATTTTCTCCGTATTGAACATAAGCATAAGCGGAACCAAGTAGAGAAGCTATAAATAAGATCCTATACGCGTTTGCGAATTTTTCCCCGAAGATATATCTGGCATTCTGTTCACCGGTATAAAACCATCCGGAGATAGCGACTATGGAAAATAATAAGAAGGATGCTATTAAAGCCAGTCTTGCAGGATCCGTAGGACCGTTTACTAGAACGTATAAGAAATTTTTAACAGACTCGAGATCCTTAACTCCGAAGGAAAATAATGCATAGATCACTAAAGTAGAGATCACAAAACCTTCGAAAAATGTGGCAAGCATGCTTACGATTCCCTGTTTCGCGGCAGAATCAGTACGAACCACACCTGCTACTCCTGCACTCTTTCCGATCCCGGTTTCAGTGGATAAGAAGAACATTCCTGTTCCTGTGCTGAAAATCCTTGCGAGAGAAAATCCTCCTCCAAGTAGTAAGGAGAATGGTTGCATCGCTTCTTTGAATACGGACTCTAAGAAAAAGTAAAAATTGCCCAGATGATCTCTGAACAATAGAACATAACTTAAGAAAAATAGAATGAGACCTATAGGAGCGATATAAGAGGAAACTTTTCCGATCCTTCTGATCCCGCCTAATACTACGAATACTACTATGATAGAAACTAAAAACGGAACTGTCATCCCTTGGATATCCAGTCCATTCTGTGCTAAAAAGGAAGCTCCCAAAATAGGGATCGCACTTCCCATAGAAAGTACTGTTAACAAACAAGCCAAAGAAAAAGCGATAGCAAGCCATCTAGCTCTAAGCGCTTTTTCTATAAAATACATTGGACCTGAAAGATATCTTCCACTTTCCAACTTGATCCTGAATCGGATCGCAAGTGTGGAAGAAACAAAACGAAGTGGCATGATCAGAAAACTAGAAAGCCAGATCCAAAGTAAAACTCCCGGACCCGCTAATACTAATGCAAGTGCGGAACCAAGCACTGCTCCCGGAAGTAAGGAAGATCCTGTTCCGGCATAGAATGCTTGAGAATGTACTAAACGTCCTCTGGAACCTTTGTAGTCCATGTTCCCGGAAAAAATTTTAATCGCTAAGAATAAAAAACGGATTTGTGGAAACTTTAAACGGAATGTTAGGTACAACCCGATGAAGAGTAAAAAATAAAAATATGGTTTTAAAAGATCCAAATCCAAGAACGGAAATAGTTTAGTTGTTAGCATTCCAATCCATCTTTTCCTTAAAAATAAAGGCTTTTAGAATTATTGGCCCGGAAAATTCTGCTAGCATGCCGGGCTCCTACACAGTTTTCACGCATCCAGTCCCAAAACCACTCCTTTTTAAAAAGTCGTCGGGGCCTAAAGGTAGAAGAGCAAGTGTCTATTCTATCATCCTGACCGGGCTAGTATTCGGAATGATTTCCTTGGGTGCAGAAGAAAGTGTTATAACCACTCCTAAACTGAAGGAAATGCCTGAAAACAGGGCTCCAGAAACTCCGGATACTTGGGAATTCGGCGCCAGATTCGGCTTTGGAATGAGAGGACCGAACAGATTCGATCAGAATTTAAACGGTTTTAGTTCCAACTTGAATCCTCTAGTGGCAAGCCAAACAAAGCAAGAAAACACAAGAGGAAGTATCCAAGGAGAATTTTTAGCCAGGACCAGGCTAAGCGAAAATTTTAAGGTCGGGATAATAGGCGGATATAGATATTTCGATCCATTTCATCTCACTAACCTTACCTCCGAACCTTTTTATACTAAACTGAATTTCGAAATGGAAAGTTTTTACGTTTTAGGAATGGTCTGGCAAGAAGGTAGACTGAACAGATACTTCCGTTGGGAAACAGGGCTTGGCCTCGGGATCACAAGAGCATTATGGGTAACGAAAGGTTACGCCACAAACGGAAAAGAATATTACCAACAAAATGGAAATATGAGAGGAAGCGGATTAGAATTCAGATTAGAAGGTTCCTTGATCCATCCGATCAATGAAAGAGTTAGTTTAAGTTTCGGGACTTATTTGGCCTGGATCAATATCACTTCATTCGACGGCTCCTTTAACGGAGATACTGCCTCATTTTATATAAGACAGGATGGAAGACTTTCTCCTCTTACGGAATCTACGAACCAAGACAATATACTACTTTCCAACCAATATTCCAGAAAGTTGGACATGCAGTCCGCATATGGCGGACTGTTTTTCGGCGTGAATTATAAATTATAAAATCCTAATACTTAGTTAGAAACTGGAAGGATCAAATCCGGGTGTTTTTGAGAGTTAATATATTTAGACTCGGTCACTTTTTCCTTCATTTTCCTTAATGTTTCGTAAGGAATATCTACCACCACAAAATTCGCGATAGAAGTAGGGATACTTCCACCCGGGTCACTTAGTATCTGGTAGGTAACTTCTATCTCGTCTCCTACCGGAACAAATTTCCAAAAACCCTTAAGTGTTCCTCTTACTAGTCCCTTTTTCTCGGCCACTATATTTGCAACAGGCCGGATCGAATAAGTTACCGCTCCGGTAGTTTTGTCCTGACTAAAAACAGTATGGATCACAAAGTCTCTATCATTCACCGGCCAAGGAGCACCATTCTGGATATAAATATACTTTTCCTTCGTATTCAGGACCTTAACCGCTTCTGCATGTTTACAATTTTTAAACCAAGTAACGTAATTCGGATTATCTTCCATTAAAGAGATCACAGTATTCAGATCAGTTTTAAGTTTTGTTTTTCCACGAAACTCTTTTAATTCGGAACCTTCCACAGTTCTAGTATGGACAGTGATCCCGTTTTTTTCCTTCTCCAGATCCCAAGAAAATATCTGCATAGGAATTAAAAGAAATACGATCAGATATACATGTTTCATAAGAATGATTAAACCTCTCGGCGCTGGCTTATAACCGAAACAATGGTCTAAGCCGATCTAAGATCAAATCAACTGTAAAATTGGGTTATAGAATATAAGTTAGGAAATATTAATCAATATCTAAGGAACTGGGCTCTCTTTTGTATTTGAGAGGTTTTTGGAGGTATTTGATCAGAAGGACTTTATTTCCTTTATCGTTAAACTTCACCACATCGAAAACTTTTCGGGTCATCATGATCCCACGACCATGAGTATAACTTTCCTCGTTCAGTTTTTCTCCGTCCAAATTTAACACCTTCTTAAAATCAAAGCCGTCTCCCTCGTCCTCTATCTCGAAACCGATCCGTTTTGAATTCAGGGAATAAGCCACTTTTACGTTCCTAGCCCCGTAAAATGCCTCTCTTTGTCTTTTTTGGATGAACTCCATATAATTTCCCGACTTCATCGCATCCGTTTTCTCATCAAAGCTGATGCCCAAGTTCCCATGTTCGATCGCATTGATCAAAACTTCTCTAAGGCATGTACGAATCGCAGTGATCACTTCGGAACCGGCAAATTGACTCAGATTAGAAGTCAGCTGCCTACTCAGGATATCCGCATTTCTGAGATAATTATTCACAGTAAAATGCATACTTTCAGAGAGTAAAAAGCGGGACAGAATGTCTTCGGAAATTTCAGAAACTTTACCTAATACCTTCCTTCCCGCCTCACTCTCAAAAGATTGGAGGCGGATCTTTACCGGTTTAGGTTCCATTACATATTTCTGTTTGAATTCAGAATGGAACTCCACAGTTTTCCTGGTTCTTAAATGTTCTTCTAATTTCTCTTTTGCAAGAAGAAGTACGATAGATCCTTCTTGCGTATCCAGAGTATAGATCAGATCCAAGAAATTTTTGCCTTCTACTTCTGCAGGTTTATAACCCGTGAGTCTGGAAAGAGTACGGTTCGCATCCTTGATATTCCCTTCTTGGTCCAATGTAAGAAGAAGTTCTTCCGCTCCTTCAAACAAATTCCTAAACCTTAGCTCGGATTGTTCGATTGCATGTTTTGCCTCGTTCAGATCCTCCACCTTAGAAGAAAGATCTTTGGACAGATCATTGACCCTATCAGCCAAGGCTAATGCCAAAAGAAGAATATGCATCGCGGTTCCGATCTCTACTCCCCAATACGCCAAAGAGATTGTATGAGGAATGATCCCTGAAAAACGTAAAGTAAATACGAATGCTCCGGCAACGAGTGCGATCCAAGCTCCCAAAAAGAAAAGTGCGGACCTTAAATTCCTTGAAAACCCTTGGAAGCCCAAAAACAAGATTGCTGCCAAGGTGATCGTGGATAAAAAAACATAAAGTGCTAATGCAAATCCAAACGGGAAAAAATATCCGACTACTACAAGTACATAAGATAAAATTGATATTCCTTTTAAAACCTTATTAGAGTTCGGATAATTATTAGGAGCATCGAAATAAAGTCGGATAAAATCCGCAGTCGTCCCTGAAACCAAAAAAGTAAAAGAAGTGATGATATGGCTTGCCCAAACTACAGAGTTCGGCCAGAAAAATTGGAAAGAATATCCGTGAAGTGACCATTGAGCGAGCACTCCGGCACCCACATACCCGAAAAATGCTAAGTACGTTTTTTCCTTGGTGGATAAGAACAAAAATAGATTGTATAATGCCATTACCAAAAGAGATCCGAAATAGATCCCAAGTAATATCTGCTCATTACTTATATTAGAGAAAAAGTCCTCGGACTTATAAGCGAACGCAGCAAAGTTTATCGAACTTTTAGTTTGGATCTTTAGATAAACTGTGTCTTTCTCTCCTGCTTTTAACTCCAAAGGAAAACTAGGAAATCTATATTGGATAGGTCTCTCGCTAAAAGGAACTCTGTCCCCTCCTCGAAACAAAACCTTGTCCCCTTTGGAGGCCAGGTATAATTCTGCCTTGTCCAATTGGCTATAATGGATTTCCAAAATCCAGGAAACTGAATTTGAAGATTTGTTTTCAAGAGGGATCTTGAACCAATGAGCCTGGTCCGAATATCCTAAACTCGCGGAAGGAAGAGGATAAAACTCCTGCCTTTGCATTTTTTCGAAACCGGTATCCCCTTCTTCGTCGACCCAAACCTCCGCGTAAGAAACCAAAGAGATCCCATCATAAGGAAGAGAAGAAGGATCGAACGCAAAAATCGGATTAAAAATGGAAAGGGTCAAAAGAATGAACGAGAGTTTACAAAAAACTCTCCAAGGTAGAAAATTCTGGATGTCCAAAAACCCTTTCACTCTTTCTAAAAAACCGGAGGGAAAAGTTTGACCGTACCGGATCGGCAAGCAAGTCAAAATTCTCCCCTCGGAGACTAAAAGAGGATTTTAGCCTTTTTTGTTTTTGGACGCCGCATCTTTTATGAGTCCTGCGGCAATTTCATTCCTCTGGATCTGGCTTGTGCCTTCGTAGATCTGTAGGATTTTAGCGTCCCTGTAAAATTTTTCCACCGGGTATTCTTTGGTATATCCGTATCCGCCGAAAATTTGCACCGCGTCTGACGCGACTTGGACGGAAGAATCGGATGCATAACATTTTGCCATTGCGGAAAATTTTGCAGCATCCTTATGGAAAGTCTCCGCATACACTCCCGCTTTATAAGTCAGAAGTCTGGATCCTTCTATCTTGATGGCCATGTCGGCAAGCATATGCTGGATTGCTTGGAAAGAAGCGATTGTAGTCCCAAATTGTTCCCTTTCCCTAGCATATTCGATCGCTGCATCGAATGCACCTTGCATTAAACCGACTGCTCCTGCTGCTACAGCAGGTCTAGAAAGTATAAGAGTCTTGAACGCATGTAAGAATCCCATATTCTCTTTTCCGCCCAAAAGATTTTCTTCAGGGATCTCGCAATCTTCCATAATAAGTTGTCTTGTTTCAGAACATCTGATTCCCAACTTATCTTCCTTCTTTCCGAAAGAAAATCCTTTGGTTCCTTTTTCTATGATAAAACAAGAAATCCCTCTTGGACCTCTGTCTTTATCAGTCATCGCAAATACTGTATAAATATCAGCTTGGCCTGCACTGCTGATCCATTGTTTTGTTCCGTTCAAAACATAACGGTCCCCTTTTTTCACTGCAGTGGTAGCCATTGCAGGAACGTCGGAGCCCGCTCCAGGTTCCGATAAACCGAATGCAGCGGTTTTTTCTCCCGAAGCAAGAAGAGGAAGCCATTTATCTTTTTGAGCCTTGGTCCCTCCCACATCGATCGGTAGAGCGCCTAATTTTGTAGAAGTAAATGCGGTGTTCACACCTAAACATCCCCAGGAAACTTCTTCAGCGAGGACGATACCTCCCATCATTCCGTAACCTAGTCCACCATGTTCTTCGTCGAACAATGCCTGGTATAATCCTGCTTCTTTAAATTTTTGTAAAATAGCTTTCGGATACTCGTTATTTTCGTCGTAGTGCATTCTGTTCGGAACGACTTCCTTTCTGACTACGTCCCTGACCAGTTCTCTGAGTTGTTGTAATTCCTCTGGTAATTCGAATTGAAGCGGTGAATTCAAGCTTGCCTCCCAATGATATTCTATTTCAAATTCGGATTTTGATTCCTAGGCAATCTTTAGAAGAAGGTATAGATTGATCAAGCGAAGCTTTTCACCTCGCCTGAGAGAATGTGGATTGTTTGTTACACGAACTAAAGGATAGAATCTAAGAGACTATTTTAGATTCCAAACCAGAACACCTAATAATACGAACTTTAGAACTTCCCATTTTTCCATTTTAGTCCTTCCGTTCCATACAAGACCTAAACTTAAAAAAGCAAAGAGGAACCAAAGACCAAAGCCTGAATACAAAGCCAAAGATATCTTTCCCAATTTTATAAGTTTCAACAGATAGACGGAAAGACCCGCAAGAACGACAAATTGCAAAACTCCATATACCTTTCTGGAACTAGAAATGGTCGGATCGAATTTCGTATAAGTGGATCTGTTTATTTCAGGGACCTTCTTCTCTCCTCCTAACGAATCAGGTCTCCAGTCCGGTTTTTTGATCAGAAGAAGAAGTTTATCTTTCCAACTAGGGGTGGCCTTCACTAAATTCCAAAGAGAAATATACACATGCAAATTTGCCCAGATAGGATTGAATGTAGGAAGAGGTTCCGTTAATCCGTAGATCGGCTCCTTCTTCTCTTCCGTGTATGTTCCAAACCAACGATCCCAAAGGATGAGTATCCCGCCATGATTCTTATCCAAATATTCTGGATCTCTTCCATGGTGGACTCTATGGTGAGAAGGAGTCAGAAGCACTTTTTCCATCCAACCCAATTTACCGATTAATCTAGTATGGACCCAGAATTGATAGATCTTCAAGATACCATGGCAAATAAAGAACATCCACCAAGGAATTCCGAGCAAAGCCAAAGGAAGATTGAAAGCATATTCAAAGATCCTTTGGAACATGGACTGCCTAAGTGCAACAGTTAGATTAAATTCTTCGCTGGAATGATGGGTCACATGGCAGGCCCATAGAAAATGGATCTCATGAGTTGCTCTATGGAACCAATAATAAATAAAATCAACAGCGATGAGAACAAATGTCCATGCAAGAAACGATTCTAGGTTGAATTGCCAACCCTCTGCAGTTTTTATCAAAGGAGAAGAAGATGGAAAATCCCCCAAATGAAAAAGGCTTTGGACAGAATAATATATTCTAATTTTATCATATAGTAGAATGGCGCCTAAGGTAATTATAACCCCTGTAAAAGAATATAAAATCCCGGTTGCTAGATCGGAAACAGAATCATTCCATCTATAAACTGATTTCCTTCTTCCCCATATAAATTCTATCAAGGCAAGTCCCAAGAAAAAAGGAACCGCCTTGTCCAAAATCGTTTCTTGCATATCCCACACTCTTACTATTTAGTTTACTGTATTTAGAAATTTTGCCAATTTACGTACAAGGAATCTTGGGGAGATCCGAACGGATTGTGCCATTACCTTGTTCGCTACCCCGGAAATCACAACTGCCTTACCTGCTTTTACTGCTTGGTAACCTACCTTTGCTACGTAAGCCGCATCCGCTTTAGGAACAAGACCGCTATTTAAGATCGCAGATTTATCCATCTCCGCTCTTTTGAAAAATTCGGTTTTAGTCGGCCCAGGGCATAGACAAGTAACATTCACACCGTCTTTACGAACTTCTTCCGCAAGTCCTTCCGAGAAAAATAGAACGTATGCCTTGGATGCATAATAATTTGTCATCATAGGACCCGGTTGGAAAGCAGCAGTAGAAGCCACATTTAAAATTTTTCCAGTATGTCTTTCTCTCATATCCTTCAAGAACAAATGAGTTAATTCTACAAGAGAAGTCACATTAACTTGGATAAGATCTAATTCCTCTTTTAGATCCAAAGAATGGAATTTTCCGTTCGTTCCAAAGCCTGCATTATTCACTAAAAGATCCACGATCGCTTTTTTCTTCTTAGCGAAGTCGTAAATTTTTTTAGGAGTTTTTGGATCGGATAAATCTGCGGAAAGAACTTCTACATTCGCTCCCAAACTTTCCATTTCCTTTTTTACTGAGTTTAATGTTTTCAGATTTCTTGCTACGAGTATAAGATCGTAACCGTCTTTTGCGGCCAATTTGGAAATTTCATACCCGATGCCCACACTTGCTCCGGTAATTAATGCTGTTTTTTTCATAACCTATAAGATTCCTTTTCGAAAGAGTATAATCGCTTTTTTCGCAGCCAATTTTAGATTTAGATTTCCTTTCAGGAAAGTAGAAATTGAAAATTCATACAAGTTCCCTTTCTTTCTGATCTGTCATGAAAAAGACTTTACCATCCCGCTTCTAATTGGATGATCCTAGCCTCTTATGATAAAACTTCACGGTTATCCGATCAGCAATTATACGAATAAGGTCAAATTGGCACTTTTGGAAAAAGGTTTGGAGTTCGAAGAAATTCGCACTCCATTCTCCCAAGACGAGGAGTTCCTACAAAAAAGCCCGATGGGAAAAATCCCCTACTTAGAAGTAGATGGAAAATATCTGGTAGAGTCCCAGGCAATTCTGGAATTTTTAGATGATGCTTATCCGAATACCAAACGTTTGATCCCGGCTGATCCATTCGAAGCGGCTGAAGTTAGAACAATTATATCCTTCATCGAAAATTATATAGATATCCCTGCACGCAGATTGTACGAGTCTATCGTAGAAGGAAAAACGATCTCACCTGAAACTGTGGAACTCACAAAACTCTCCATCCAAAAGGGAGCGAGGGCTCTTTCCAGAGTGGCGAAATTTTCTCCTTATATTGCAGGCAAAGAATTCTCTGCAGCGGATTGTTCTGCGTTTGCCACCTTTCAGATCATAAACGATCATATCTCTGATTGGATCTCTCCGAATCCACTTTTTGAAATTTCGGGACTACAAGCATATCTGGATATGATGATGCAGAATCCAAATGCCGCAAAAGTGGACAAACCAAAGTCAGTCGTGATGAAAGCTTTAAAAAGACTCCGCAAATAGAGCGGATCTAAATCTCAGATTTTGTGCGCCGCGTTTTTTCCTGAGAAAAATTCGGATCAAACCTAGTTGCAAAAAATCTGGTTGACTGGTTCGGTTCGCAAATTAACCTGCTGGTGTCTTTATGGAAGCAGAGAAAGTCATTTCGGTCCCTATCAAAGAACTTCCTCACTTAAAAGTGATCCTAGCCGGATGGTACAATTTTTTAAAGGATAGTTACGATCAGAAAACGATAGACGCAAACGCCTTTAAAGATTCTTTAAAGACGAATGTGGTCTATAATATCGATTCCGATCAAATAGAATTACTACTTTCAGGCACGGAACAATTGCTTCAAAACTTCCGCAAAAAACTTTCTTAGTTCCGTTAGGCTACTAAATCATAGAGTTTTAATAGAGCATCGGGCTCAGGATCTCTTCCCAGAAAACGTTTGAATAGCACCATCGCGTTTTCGGAACCTCCCTTTTCCAAAACCTCAGTTCTATATTTTACGGCAAGATCCGTATCAAAAATTCCCTTGGATCTAAAGGCAAAAAACGCGTCTGCCGCTAAAAGTTCTGCCCATTTATAACTATAATAACCTGCAGCATATCCTCCGGAGAAAATATGGCCGAAACCATTCTGGAACTTGTTATATCCAGGAGGAAAAAGTACACTTACTTCTTTCCGAACAGTATCCAGAATATTTTGCACTTCCTCTTCCGAATATTTTTGGAGATGGATCCTTATATCAAAAATTCCAAATTCTAACTGTCGAACCACTCCCATAGCGGCCAAAAAGTTTTTAGTATCTTTTAATTTTTGGGCGAGTTCCTTCGGGATAGGTTTTCCTGTTTCATAATGGAATGCGAAGAAGTCCAAAACTTCAGGTTCATAAGCGAAATTTTCCAAAAACTGAGAAGGAAATTCCACTGCGTCCCATTCTACCCCATTGATACCACTCACCGGGGGCTCTTCTATTTTTGCACAAAGGTGATGAAGTGCATGTCCCATTTCATGGAAAAATGTTACTACATCCGAATGGTTTAAGAGAGAAGGAGCGGAATCCTTGGAAGGAGGAAAATTACAAACCACAAATGCGGAAGGAAGGATTGTTTTACCGGAAAGTTTATTTCTAGTTTCCCAATGATTCATCCAGGCTCCACCCTGTTTGTCCTTTCTTGCTTCCAGGTCCAAATAGAGTCTTGCGATAATTTCTGAGCCGTTTTTTACATGATACACTTCCGTTTTAGGATCCCAAATAGGAGCATTCGTCTTCTCGAATTGGACTCCTAAAAGTTTTTCCAAAAAAGAGAAGGTTCCCTTTACCACAGTATTCTTTTCGAAATAAGGACGGGTCAGCTCTTCATCAAAATCATAGTCCTTCTTTTTTAATTTTTCAGAAACATACGCACTGTCGAATGCTTTGAAGTCCGGAATTCCAAGTGTTTCTGCGAATTTTTTGAGTTCTGAGATTTCTTTCTCTGCTACTGGTTTGGCTAGTTTTCCAATTTTTTGTAAGAAGTCCAAAACCTGCTCTGGAGAATCCGCAACCTTAGTCGCCAAAGAAGATTCCGCATAATTTTTATATCCAAGTAATTTCGCAGATTCATCTCGGAGAGCCAGTATCTCTTCTAATATTTTACCGTTTCCTGGTGCGCGAGTTACATATGCTTTATATAATTCTTCTCTTTTGGAACGATTACTTCCGTAAGTCATATAACAATTATAACTCGGGAATTGAAGAGTGAACGTATAAGTCCCGTCTTCGTTTTTGTATAATGTCTTATCTGATTCAGGGATCTCTTTTACATCTTCTTCTGATTCGATTTTCATTTCGAAAGAATTTGTAGAGTCCAAAAGATTTTGAGAGAATTGGTTGGAAAGATCGGACAGCCTAAGTTGGATTTCTTGCAGACGATTTTTTTTATCTTCAGGAAGACCTACTCCGCCCAATTTAAATTGAAGGATTGCATCTTCTAAAACCTTGTTCTTAGGTCTGTCTAAATTAGATTTTTCTTTCTCATAAATTTGAGAGTATAATTTGAATAATTCTTCGTTCTGTCCTAGTTCAGTATAAAATTCCGTGATCTCAGGAAGTATCTCCGTATAATGTTCTTGGGTTTCTTCGCTGTTCTTAACACTATTTAGATGGGAAAGTACAGTGAACTCTTCCTGTAATTCCTCCATGGAATCATTCAGAGGGCGTATTACGGACTCGTAATTTACATCCTTCTTCTGTAAAACTTCTTCCAAAACCTTTTTAGTGTTTTGTATCTTTTCTCTCACCTTCTCCTTTTGGGCAGAAAGTGCAATTTGGGGAAATTCTCTGAATAGAACTGAGGAACTCATCGATTCCAGACTTTCTCTTCCCGAATGGAAAAGCACCTATTTTCCATCTTGACAAGATTGAAAAACTGATTCGAATTCCCCCATTCCGACCCTCTCATGAAATCTTATCTTCTCATCCTGCTATTCTTTCTTTATTTAGGCTGCACGAGTCCCCCTTTGCCTGTATTCCCAACCACAGAAGGAATTTGTCCTAAGTCGGATCTATTCCTTTTATCCCAGCCTGAGATAGATGTGCAGACTGGGAATGATCTGGTAGGGATCTATTGTCAGGCGAATATTACTCCTATTGGATTTGAATGGGAGGTTAGCCTTGTGTTTAGAGATGAGATCCACCCAAGCGCCTGGAAGGATTTTTTCTATAGAATTTACAGAAGGATACGTTATGGTAGGACCTACGACATTGAGTCGTTTTTAGTCCGATTAGAACCAGATGGTAAAACTTTCCAATTGGATTTGAAGAATGTTTACTCAGGAGACCAGATCTTCCAAGAGGACCCGGTTGTTCATAAAGACCGGATACTTTCTTCTTCCCATTTGGAAAATCTGAACTCACTGCCGATTCTCTACGTAAACACCTGGAATCATATGTTTGGGGAGAAGGATAATAATCCCGAACTTTCTAAACAAGAGATCCAAATTTCAGAGTTTCGTTTCGGATCCAGGAGCCAACTAGACGGGTATTTCGGGACTTATTGATAGGAAAAAGCCTTTTCCGACCGGAGGATCTCAAAATCCTGGAAGAAACTAAAAACGAAGCAGGAGTTCTCCTATGGCTAAAATCCCTACTTCCCCCTTCGCGGAACTAGGTCCCAAAACTCCGGTGGAAACCGGAACCGTAAAACGGGGTATTTACGGCAGATATCTGGAAGAATTTACAGAAGGTGCAATTTTCGAACATCCAAGAGAACTGACAATCGATCGTTCTTTTGCACAAGAGTTTGCTACCACTTTTATGGAAGCAAATCCACTTTATCTTTCTGCTCCTTATGCACAAGCTCATGGATTTAAGGATCTATTAGTTTCTCCTTTGATGGTGTTCAACGTGGCACTTTCTTTAGGAGTTCAAAACGATTCGGAAAAAGCACTCGCGAACCTTGGATACTATGATGTTCAATTCCTGAAACCTGTATATCCGGGAGATACTCTTTCTGCTAAAACCAAAATTATCAAAATAGATGATAAGGGTGCGGATAAACCGGGGATCGTTCATGTTCGTACAATCTGTTTGAACCAAAATAGAGAATTAGTACTCCAATACGAAAGAAAGATCATGATCTATCACTCTAACGGAAAACCGAAAGGAACTCCAAAACCGGTGATCAAAGAAACTTTCTTCCCTGAGACTGATAGCCCAGTGATCGAACTTCCTGAGTTAAAATTTCCAAAAGGTTTCGAAACTTCTACCTGGACAGATACTTATTTCGAAAATTTCGCTGCAGGTCAGATCTATATCCACCAAAATGGAAGAACAATCACCGACGAACATTTCCCTTGGACTTATAGAGTTGGGAACACTCACCCGCTTCATTACGACAAACTTTACTCTTCCGGAATTTCCGGACCAATGGGTGGAGAACCGGTCGTTTACGGAGGACTTGTATTCGCATGGTTATGTGGACTTTCTTCCAGAGACGTAACTGAAAATGTTATCTGGGATCTTGGATTCACAGAAGGATATCATACTCAACCTTCCTTCAGCGGAGACACTGTGACAGCAATCACCAGGGTTCTTTCCGTAAAAGATAGAGGAACAGAGTTCGGAATCCCTGCGGGAGAAGTTCATCTTCAATTCATCGGTCTGAAAAACATCAAAGCAAACGATGCCTTTGAAAAATTCGGAGCGGATCTATTCTTAAAAGAGAACGATAAGAAAAAACACGGTAAGGAAAAACTTCCTGAGAAAATTTTCGAAATCGAAAGAAAGATCTTAATTAAGAAGAAGTAATTCAGTTTACACTGAGTTTTCCTCACGCTAAGTCGCCAAGAACGCCAAGGATTAAAATAAAAATAACTTCGCGGTCTTTGCGGCTTCGCGTGAAAACCGCAGCTAAAAATTAACCTTCTAACGTAGCGCTCATTGAACCCTTGGATGCTGGAAGAAGCGGATCCGGGCCGTAATTTAAAATTAGATCTTGGATATGTTCTGCATGTTCTAACTCACCCGCAAACACTACCGTCTTTTTCTGGGCGTCTACTTCTACAGCGTGACTAAAGGCTTGCTCCGGAGTCATCTTGCAAACATCCATAAGCATCATAATCACATATTCGTAAGTGTGCTCATTATCATCCCATAAAACCACTCTCCAGGGTCCGCCGATTTGCGCCGGATCTTCTGTGGTGGTTTCTTCTATTGAGGGTGAGTTAGGCATGGCACGAAAAACTTATACCCGGCAAAACACCGGGTTTTTTGTTATTTGGATTGGACTGCTTTTTTCGCTAGTTCCACTATGTTTTTGGATCTGAGCCCGAAATAATCCAGAAGCCCGGACCAAGTACCGGATTTACCGAAACTGTCTTTCATTCCTAATTTCAGAACTCGAACTGGATGTTCTTCGGATAAAAATTCGCTGACTGCGGAACCGAGTCCACCGATCACATTATGCTCTTCACAAGTTACGACAGTACCGCAAAGTTTAGCATATTTTAATATAGCTTCTTTATCGATAGGTTTGATCGTAGCCATGTTCAAAAGAGTGGCCTGGATGCCTTCTGCTTCCAGTTCTTTTACTGCGATCATAGCCTCGTTCACCAGAACTCCGTTTGCGATGATAAGAACGTCTTTACCTTCTCTCATCACTTCCGCTTTTCCGATCTCGAATTTATAATTTTCTCTTTCGATCAAAGGAAGATTAGGACGGCCTACTCTTACATAAACCGGTCCTTTATAATCCGCAATTGCATGGATGATCTGTTTAGTTTCGTTATAATCGGAAGGACAGATCACTACCATTTCAGGTATGGCTCTCATAGTGGCAAAATCTTCGATACATTGGTGAGAAGCTCCATCCTCGCCCACTGTAATTCCACCGTGAGAAGCTACTAATTTCACGTTTAAGAAAGGATAAACTATACTATTACGCACCACTTCCCATGCTCTTCCGGATAAAAACATCGCGAAAGAAGAGGCAAATGGAACGTAACCTGCAAGAGCTAGTCCCGCTGCATGCCCCACTAAATTCTGCTCTGCAACTCCTACGTTGAAAAAACGATCCGGGAATGCTTTTGAGAATTTATTGGTTTTAGTAGAACCGGAAAGATCCGCGTCTAGTACTACGATATCGGAACGTTTTGCACCTAATTCGTGTAATGCGTCTCCATAACCGTCTCTGGTTGCTTTTTGATCTGCGCTAGATGCGGATACTGCTCCCATTAACCTTTCAATGCTCCTGCTTTATCAGTTCTTTCCCAGGTGAATGTTTCTCCACTTCTTCCGAAATGTCCGTAAGCAGCGGTTTCCCTGTATTTTCTTCCCTTCTCCAATAATTGTAAGGACTCGGTGATCCCTCTTGGAGTCAGTTTGAAGTTTGCTTTAATTCTTTTTACGATCTCTTCTTCGGAAAGTTTACCGGTTCCGAAAGTGTCAACATGAACCGAAACAGGCTCAGCAACACCGATCGCATATGCCAACTGAACTTCGCACTGAGATGCAAGTCCTGCAGCTACCACGTTTTTCGCGATATATCTACCCATGTATGCTGCGGAACGATCCACTTTGGATGGATCTTTTCCGGAGAATGCTCCACCACCATGTCTTCCATAACCACCATAAGTATCCACGATGATCTTACGTCCTGTCAGACCGGTATCCCCGTGTGGTCCACCGATGATGAACTGTCCAGTTGGGTTGATAAAATATTTCGTATCTTTCAAGAAGTTGGCTGGGATTACTTTCTTGATACATTCTTCAATTACAGATTCCTCAAGCTGTTTGTGAGAAACATCTGGGGAATGTTGGGTAGAAATTACTACGGTATCAATTCTAGTAGGTTTTCCGTTTTTATATTCCACAGTTACCTGAGACTTTGCATCCGGGCGTAACCATTTCAATTTGCCGTCATGACGTAATCCAGACAAATATCTAACTAACTCGTGAGAGTAATAGATAGGCATAGGCATAAGTTCAGGAGTTTCGTCGATAGCGAACCCGAACATCAAACCTTGGTCACCTGCTCCTTGTTCCTTAAACAGACCTTCTCCCTCGGTAACCCCTTGAGAAATGTCAGGACTTTGAGCATGAATATGAGAAGAAACTACAGCGAACTCGGCGTCAAAACCTAAGGAAACGTCGTTGTATCCGATATCCTTGATCACATTTCTTGCGATCTCTACAGCGTCGATTTTTCCCTTGCTAGTTACTTCTCCGGCAACTACCACGAGGTTGGTAGTCACTAAAGTTTCGCAGGCTACCCTGGATTTTGGATCCTGAGCTAAATAAGCGTCCAGAATTGCGTCGGAAATTTGGTCACAAACCTTGTCCGGGTGTCCTTCCGATACGGATTCCGAGGTAAAGATGAAGTCTTGAAGGGACATTCGATTGTAATTCCTGTTAAAATTATTTCGAAGGGGAGAATCTTCCCCGCCTAAAACTATAAACCTATGTAAGTCGTCACTGTCAAGTGAATCCGACCCGACCTTTCCCAATCCAATAGGAGTTCCGTGGGAAATTTAGTCAAAACTTGTGAAATTGATTTGTAGGATTTATACGGTGAAAAAAGCATTTCTTAGATGAAAATTCGGGTCTCCGATATTAAGGTAAAGAACCGCATTCGTAAAGATTTAGGCGACTTACATGGTCTCAAATCTTCCATACAAAACTTAGGGCTTTTGCATCCGATCATTATCGACCTGGACAATAAATTAGTCTCTGGCGAAAGACGCCTGGAATGTGTGAAACTTCTGGGCTGGGAATATGTTGATGTTCGAATCGTAGATGTAAGAAGTAAAAAAGAAAGAGTTTTGATCGAAGCCGAAGAAAACAATGTACGGCTACCGTTTACCCCTGAAGAACAAGAAAGGGCCCAAAAGCTATTAAGAAGGTATTCCCATACTGGGATCCTTGGTAGATTGTTTGCCTGGTTATTGGATCTTTGGGAATGGTTTTGGTCCTGGCTTTTCAAAAACTAAACTAAATCACCTATCCATCATCCCCTCATTCAAAACGTTTCTGTTAAGAGACCTGGAAATTTTTTTACTTACCAAATGGAACTTGTTATATGATCCTGTTGAGACGTAAAATTACCGCTTTGTAAAAATTTTGCACCGCAAAAGAGGCGTAGGAAACAAAAATTTATTAATTAGATTTACAAAAAGGAATCTCTTCTCTATCTTGAGCAATCCATACCAAGGAGATCTCTCGAATGAAAAAATCTTCGATCCTTATAATCTCCACCGCTATAATGGTCAGCTTTGCTGCATGTATCGGTGGACTTCCCGGCCTACAAAGTAATTTCTCGGTCGGAGAACAAGACATTCCAGGAGTAGGAGTTAAGAAGCTTTTCGCACCTTATTCTGAAACTGTGAACTATTGGGGATACATCAAACCAGGACAAGCCGCTGACGCAGTAGTAAACGGAAAGAAATCATATTTCCTTTTTGTTTGGGTTCCAGCAGCTATCGTTGAATTAGGTGTTCGTCTAATTTCCCCTACCGGAGAAATTGGTGAGCCATCTAGCGGCGACTTCCAGAGCGAGGCTTTCAAAGCTGCAACTCCAGAAGAAAAAAGCATGCCGAACTGGTTCGATACTTGGATTCGCGTAGAGCGCTTAGCAGCTATTATGCCGAACCAAATCGAAGGAGCAGCTAAAGGAAAAGCTCTTCAAAATCTTGGCGACAATGATGATGGAGACGATACTTACAATGAAGAGCGTCACAACAAGTACAACTCTTTACTTCGTATCCAAATTCCTAATATTCCAAAAAGCTTGGATGAACTTAAAAACATCGACACTAAAAAACTTTTAGTTCGCGGTTTATACAGAATTACCTTCACTACTTACAAAGTAGGCGAAGTTAAAGGTTCTTTCGTAGCTACTGTTGGAGTTCTTGGCCCTCCAGGTGTTCCAGGTCTTTCTCCTATTCTTCACGCAAACCCAGCTGAATTGCAAAAATTGGCTGTTGATGCAGAAGAAAAATTGAAAGCTGCAGTTGCTGGAGACAAGAAGTAATCCTTCTTACCCAGCTTTGCTTAAAGCCGAAAGCCGTCGGGTAAAACCGGCGGCTTTTTTTATGTTCTTCTCTCTTTAGCTCTTTTCAACTCTGCGCCTCCTTTAAACGAATACTGTTCATTTCTAAAAAAAGGAGAGATTCCTTTCTTTTTTCCCTTTCCAGATACAAATCATAAAATAAGGCTTCCTTAAGAAACGTAATCACACTGAACAAAAGTTCATTTTTATTCGGAGAATATCCATGCTCGAAAATAATTATTTCTTAGAGAACGAAGACTTAAAACAATATTTCGAATCCTTAATAGACTGGGAAGAAGTAGTAGAAGCTTTCGAACAAGGATTTTCGGACAAAAAAGAATATGAAAAAACCGGAAAAGAAGAACTTTCATTAGCCCCGGGAAGTAAAGAAGAAGCCATCGAATTTTATAGATCCGTATTAGAATCTGCGGGAGAGATCGCGGGAAAAGAAGTGGCGCCCTTCGCTCAAAAAATGGATGCAGAAGGTTTAATATACGAAAAAGGTAAAGTTAAATTCCCAAAGGAAATGATAAACGCAGTCAATCAGGTGAAAGAAGCCGGAATTCTTCCCTATTCTATAGGACGCAAACATGGCGGATTGGGACTACCTTGTACAGTCCAAGCAATGCTTATGGAAATATTTTCCAGAGCAGATGGTTCACTTGCGATCGCTTTAGGATGTATGAACCTTGCCGAGACAATCGAAAGATTCGGTTCGGAAGAAATGGTACAAGCTTACGTACCTAAAATGGCAGCCGGAGAACTATGCGGCGCAATGGCACTCACAGAACCGAATTATGGATCAGATCTTCCCAACTTACAAACAAAAGCTATCAAAGGAGAAGATGGAGTCTGGAGAATTACCGGTACCAAAAGATTTATCACTCATGGCTGCGGATTCGATGATAAACCTTCTATCATTCTTACATTAGCGAGAACAGGAAGTCCAACCAGCGGCGCAAGAGGGCTTTCTTTCTTTATAGTAAAAAGTGAAGACGTAGAGATAGCAGGAATAGAGAAAAAAATGGGATTACATTGTTCCCCCACCTGCGAGGTAGTCTATGAAAACACTCCAGGTATATTAATTGGAGAAGAAGGTTACGGACTTGTAAAATATTCCATGGCAATGATGAACGGCGCAAGACTTTCCATCGCAGGACAGGCAATGGGAATCGGAGCCGCAGCCTATTACGAAGCAAAAAAATATGCAGATGAAAGAGAACAATTCGGCAAGAAGATCAGAAATATCCCTGCAGTGAAAAAAATGCTGGATCTAATGGACAAAGAAATCCTAGCAATGCGTTCCATTTTACAAGAAGCTTCCAGATCTATAGACCTATATCACTGGAAATCCGAAAAAATGAAAGAATCCGGTATAGACGAAAGGAAAATCAAAAAGGACGAAGGTCTCAAAAAATGGGAGAAACTCGCCAATTTATTCACTCCATTATCCAAATATTATATTACTGAACAGGCAAATAAGATCGCATTCGACGCACTCCAAATTCACGGAGGAGCCGGTTACACTTACGATTACGATATTTCCAGGATCTATAGAGATGTGAGGATCACTAATATTTACGAAGGAACCACACAATTGCAGGTTGTGGCAGCCATTGGAGGAATTGTTACTGGTCTCGGAACAAAAGGTATCTTAAGACAATATCTGGACGAGGAAATGTCCAGCTTCTCCCCTTCTATAGAATTGATAGAAAATCGCAAAAAATTAGAAGAATCCCATGAACTTTATCTGTCTCTCGGAAATGGAACATCCAAAGATGAGGTTGCTTTCGAGCTAGTAGAATCCGCAACCAGAGTTATCATAGGAGTGATCCTGGAAAGAGGTCTGAAAAAGTTGGATGGGGACTCCAAAAGAGAAAGAGTGGCTCTTGTTCATTCTTATAACCAAGATAGTACCGCTCTATTAGAATATAATAAAATCCGTATTGAGAATAAAAAGAGCCCTGCCCTAGTTTAGAGCTCGTTTACGTTTCCAGTTCTCAATGATCTGATAAATTCGAAGTGGATAGATCAAAAATCTGTCTAAGAACATCATCAGGGTAAATATTTTAGAAGGTAATACTTTCTTTCTATTCCAGCGAATCCCAGATACAACCGCTGAGGCAACCTGCTCAGGGGTCTGGGAAGGAAAAGGCACAGGCACCTTCTTACCGGCAGAGTCGAAAAAATTCGTCCGAGTAGCGATCGGATAAACGATCATCAGTTTATGAGGTTTTTTTAATTCGAACTGAAATGCTTCTGCAAAGGAATGTACTGCAGCCTTTGTTGCAGAATACAACGCATAACCAGGAATCGAAAGAAAACTCATAGCTGAAGCGGTGATGATATAATATACAGGATTTGAATATTCTGCCTGGACTTTTTGTAATCCGTAGAGTGCTGAAAAGACGTTTGTCTGGAAAATTTTCTCCATACGCTTCCAATCAGGCTTTTTAATTTCCTCATAGTAAGCAAAACCAGCGTTCGCATAAAAGATATCAATACCGCCCAAAACCTTTTCGGCTTCCTTAAAAATTTTATCCACAGATTCCGAGGAAGAAACATCACATTTAAATTTTTTTACTCTATTATCCGGAACATCTAAGCGAGAAGGATCCAGATCTACCGCTAAAATTTTGACACCTTCGAATTTAAGAAGTTTGAGTAAAGTCTCCTTTCCTATTCCAGATGCGGCTCCGGTGATCACGATACGTTTACCTTTAATATCCATCTTCCCTTCCTTTTAGATCTTGGAGAAATTAATTTAATCGGACTATTTGGAAAGCAAAATATCCGATCAAGACAAATGAATGTAAACAACTGTTCACAAAAATAAAATCCAATCGATTCTTATCGACGTAATACTCTTTATGATATCCACATCTTTCTATAAATTATTCTGCATTAGATAAAGAGTAGTAGGAAAAAATTTCTTTCATTGCAAAATATGTTCAGAAGGATCGTTACGTCTTATTCTTCTGTATTCCATAAAGATCCGGAACATTCCAGGATAATCGAGATGACTCAGAGATATTTTTATCGTCTTTTTGAGACGATTCACAAAAAGATTTCCTATACTTTTTCCATTGTAGCATTCTCCCTAGCGGGTGGTTGGTTTGGAGCGGTTTACGCCTTTTTCTTCGGATCTGCTACCATTCCGATGTTTGCTTTTCAAACCCATTATATAATCGTCCTTTGTTTTGTATTCGCGACCCTACTTGTGACTATATTACATGGTGTCCAATATGGATTGCTCGCACCAATAGGCATTTCAGGAATTGAAGCACATATCATAAGGATCAACAGAACACTGAATCCAACTCATTCTATACGTAGGAACTCCTCGGAAGAGTTGGATGTAATTTTATCTGATCTGATACGCCTTCCTTTACATAACATGATATCCGCATTCTGCTACGGAAGTTTTGTCCTTCTCTCCAGCGTTATTCCCTATTTGTTATTTGATTATAACTTAAAGGAACTTTTATATATATTCTTAGGATGGCTTGCTGCGGTTTTTGTATATTGCGGATTTAGTTATATAATCACCGATTATATAACCGGCCCAAAAAGGGTAATGTTAAAGAAAGTTTTGCTTAGTAGATCTTATTCTTCCAATTTCCCTTCCGGATTTTTAGGTCTTAAAGGGAAATTCGGATTTTTACTTTCTTTAGTATTATTATCTCTCACAATCCTAGCGGTTTACGTAGGCCTGAGACCGGATTCTTATTTAGAGATCGCATTCTTTATCGGATTAACCTTTTTTGCAGCAACCACACTGATCATTCTATATTTCCAATCCATCTCTACTACTTTAGAGCAGATCGGAAAATCTGCAAATGATCTTGCCGCTGGAGGGCCAGGAAAACTTCCTTTAGTCTCGATCGATAGGGAATTTTTAGGATTTGCGAATGATTTCGCGAAAGCCACAGGAGAGATAGGAAGGATCAGGGAACATCTACAGTCTTTAGTAGAAGAAAAAACTTCTGAACTCAGAGAAACATTACGGACCGTAGAAGAACTTAAACAACAACAGGATGGGGATTATTTTCTTACTTCTCTTTTAATCAAACCTTTAGGGATCAATCGAACCACTGGAAGAAAAGCAAAAGTCGATTTTCTAATTAAACAAAAGAAGAACTTCGTATTTAAAGGAAAAGAAAGTGAGATAGGCGGAGACATTTGTATCGCGCAAGAAATCCTTCTAAGAGGAAAGGAATACACAGTATTCTTAAACGCGGACGCAATGGGGAAATCTCTGCAAGGAGCAGGTGGGGTTCTTGTTCTTGGAGCGGCATTCCACTCCATTCTACAAAGAACTTTAACGAATGAAAATACCTACTCTCTTTACGCCGAAAAATGGATAAAGAATGCATTTACTGAATTGCATAAATTATTCCAAGGTTTCGACGGAAGTATGTTGGTTTCTATGGTCTTAGGTGTTTTAGATGAAGAGGCAGGCATATTATACTATATTAATGCAGAACATCCTTGGTCCGTCTTATACAGAGATGGAAAAGCTTCTTTCCTAGAAGAAAGTTTGCAATATAGAAAATTAGGAACTCCAGGCATGGAAGGAAGTTTAAGTGTAAAAATTTTCAGACTCCAGCCGGCAGATATTTTAGTGATAGGATCCGACGGAAGAGACGATTTAGAGATCCCTACAAGATCGGGAGAAAAAACAATGAACGAGGATGAATCCTTGTTTATGAAAATAGTAGAATCTTCCGAAGGTAATCTTCAAACTATTCTATCCAATTTGGAATCAAGAGGAAGGATTACAGACGATCTTTCACTTTTGCGGATAGAATATGATCCAGGCAAATCCTTAAATAAAACAAAGGCCGGAAAGGGAGTCCATAATCTAAGCAAAAAAGCAAGAGAGTTCTTAAGGAATAAAAATATCCCTGAAGCAATTCTTACAATAGAAGAAGCCTTAAACCTTTCTCCGGAAAACCAAATATTAAAGAGGGATTTAATCAGACTCCATTATAGAAATGGAAATTATCAAGAGGCTTGTTCTCTTATGGATTCCTATGTGGAGGAAAATCCAGGTGATACAGATATAATCTATACCGCTTCTTTTTGTTTCAAAAAGATCGGAAATTACAATCGTTCTTTAGAGCTCGCAGAAAGGATACAACTTCGTAATCCAGGGATCCCGGCAAATCTAGCACATATCGCCGATTTAAATCTGAAATTGGGAAGATCAGAAAAAGCGGTTAACTATGCTAAACTAAGCCTCGAATTAGACCCTCAAAACGAAAACGCTTCCGAGATCTTAAAAAGATTAAACGGAAAATCTTAATCAAAACTATATTAAATTTTCTAGATTCCCTCGAGCGGAAGAAGATCCTAATGTTGCGATCTTATCCGATTCTATAATATGATTTCCTTTTTTACCCGACCAGGCTAGGTTCACCATGGACTTAGCAACCGTCTTTGCATGAATGGATCTATATTTTTTCAGCGGGCCCAAAAGTAGAGGATTGATCAAAAAAGCAAGTTTAGACCCGATCTTCTCCCCTAACCTGAATTCTTTTCTATCTCCTTCTAAAAGAGAAGGTCTGAAAATCCCGAAAGTTTCGAAGCCAAGTTTGGAAATTTCTTCTTCTACTTCTCCTTTTACCTGATTATAAAATACGAAAGAATTTGGATCTGCACCCAGTGCAGTTACTATAAAGAAAGATTTTACGCCCTTCTCCTTTGCGACTTTAGCAAAACGCAATGGATACTCTAAATCTACTTTTTTAAAATTCTCCTTAGAGCCCGCTTTGCCGATCGTAGTCCCCAAAGTGCAGAACGCATCCGTCACACCTGGAGGAAACTCATTCAGCTTTTCCCAATCTGCAAGGATCAATTCCAATTTGGAATGAGTCCATTCCAAAGGTTTTCGGACCAGAAGATAAACCTTATCCCAGGACGGATCTATCAATAATTCTTGCACAAGTTCTCCGCCGACGAGCCCAGTTCCGCCCGCAATGATTGCAACTCTATGGTTCATTCTTCCATCCTGTTCTGCCCAAGATTGATTGATCTGGGTTTTATAGTCCGTTCCAAAACCTTGGTTATCTACAAGTATTTAGTCTCGGGCTTCAAGAGCCGACCAGGCTCTTATCTAAAAGTTCCACTGATTCTGGTTTTTATTTCGGAATTATAACATTCCTTTTGTTATTCGATTCAGTCGAAAACAATAAGAAACGATTGAAGCAAAAATGGAAAGGAGTATTTTAGGGAGCTATGCCTATCAAAGATTATCTACCTAAGTTTCTTTGTAATATTCTGGAAATAACTGATCGAAGTAAAATGGACGATTCGGTCCGTAAGGTTTTAGAAAACGAAGAAATCATAGGCGCATATGTATCTAACGCCTTCCGATACCTGCTTCTAATATTTTTCGCGGCTCAGTTGGCCTTAAACTGGAAAAGTGGAGATGCGCTCGTAAACGGGATCGCATTTGGAATTTTCACTGCAGTTACGATCGGGCACACATATGTAATACGGACCTGCACTCATTGGGCGATTAAAGGTTTTTCTTATTTAGCATTGGTCTCGGACTTTTTCGTGATCAGCTCCTTATTATTATATTATACCCTTCATCAAAATTCATTCGATCTTGGATTCGCAATTAAAAATCCTATCATGAATTTCTTATTCTTCCCACTTGCGTTTTCATTGATCCAATTCAGATTAAGATACGTAGTCTTAAGTGTTATCTTATTCTATTTGGTTTATTTCGGAATCTTCTCCTATGCGCTAATATACGACAAGATGGTATTCGCGAAAGATTGGGGAGATTATGTAATGGGACCGAATGTTCTCGTCACAGACGCATTATTCGGAAGACCTATGGTCTATTTGATCTTGGCATTTTTCTTTGCTTTTGGGATCTTGAGAACTTTGATCATGATCAGACGAATTGGAGAAGGAGAAGCACAAAGATCCTTACTTTCTCGTTATTTTTCCCCTGGAATGGTGGAAGAAATGATGACCAACCCAAATGTATTGGAGGGAAGAAGGCAAACTGCTACAATACTCTTTACTGATATCCGCAACTTTACAGCACTTTCAGAAAATATGGATCCATTAGAATTAAGTAGATTCCTTTCTTCCATTAGAGAAACATTAACCGATTGTGTTTTTGAATTCGGCGGGACTTTGGATAAATATATGGGAGATGCTGTCATGGCTACCTTCGGAACACCTTATCCATCCGCTGACCCTGCCTCGGACGCGATTCGCGCCTTACAAAGCGGGCAAAGGATGTTAGAAAAATTAGGAGAATTTAATAAAGCAAGAGGAGCCAAAGGATTAGAACCTGTAAGGATCGGAATTGGAATTCATACGGGAGAAGTATTCTCCGGGAATATAGAAACGAGCAAAAGTTCTGAATTCACAGTCATCGGAGACGCGGTTAACACTGCTTCCAGAATTGAATCTCTTACTAAAAACTTCGGAAAAGAACTTTTAGTCTCCGAAGAAACCTGGAAACTTGCAGGTGCAAATTTCAGAGGAGAGACACTTCCTCCAGTACAAGTAAAAGGAAAAGAAAAACCGGTAACTGTAGTTGCTGTCGGGGCTTAAGAATTCAGTTAGTAGTAGGCTCTATTCTAAAAATATCCACAACCCGGTGCATTCGGATTGTTTGACCGCTTAACATAAGGCTCATCTTTTGTAAGTCTTCGAGCAACGATCCAATCCGAACTGCACCATCTTCGATCTCACAGAAAAAATCCCTCATTCGACTCAATTCAGAATAACGTTTCTCCATATCTGCAGCAACCGATTCACTCATATCAGCAACTCCCTGGATAGAAGTTTCTAAATCCTCGGATCTGGAAGAATAATCTCTCACTGAATCAAAAGCACCTTTCATGGTTTTTGAAAGTTCCGGGATTTTGATCAATATCGACTTAAATGAATCCACAGTTTCGGCTAATGATTGTAATGATCCGTTTACAGTTTCCCATATATCTCTCAAATACATATTTGCTTGCTTCGCGTTAGAAGCTGTCTTTTCGGAAAGAACAGAGATTTGATGTGCAACCACTGCAAATCCCTTATCTCCTCCTCTCGCAGATTCAATCGATGCATTAATAGATAACATTCCGAGTTGTTCCGCTATTTTTTGGAGAATTCCTACGAGCTCCTCCACCTTTTTAGCGGAACCGTTTAGGCCTTGCATACTTTTGACGGTCCTTTCTAAAGTTTTTTCCCCGGCGAATGCGATAGATTGTATAGAGTCACTGATTTGGTCTGATGCTAAAATATCAGTTTGGAGTTCCTTCATTCCTTGGGACATCTCCTCGGACATTCTTCTCATTTCGGATGACCTTCTTCTTTCTTCCCTTACTAGATCTAAAACTGCTTTTAAAGATGTTTCTAATAGATCCGAAGTTTCCCTTATTAAGGTCGTTTTTTCTTTTTGGTTTTCTATCTCTTTCGTAATAGCAAGAGTGGAATTTTCTAAATGACCGGATTCATTTTCAATCTTATCCGAGTTTTCTTTTACAACTCCTATGATTTGGGTTAAGCTCAAAAGTAAACGATTGAATAATTCTGCGACTGCTCCCGATTCAACTCCCGGATCTACATCGATCCTTTTTCTTAAATCCTTAGAATCGGCCACGTATTTCATTGCATTCATTAAATCCAACCACACTGTTTTGGCACCATGCTCGGATTCATTTAATCCTCTATCTTCTTCTTCCGAAGATACGCGGATTGAAATAGTAAACTTCATTAAGAAAAATAAAATGAGTCCCATACTGAAAGCCCAAATCGCACAGACTGCAATACCCGTAAGTTGAGCCTGCCACTGATTCCAACTGCGTAACGATTCTTCTTGTGCAAATAAACTCACGGCCAAGGTTCCCCAAATTCCCCCGACTCCATGAACTGGAAATGCACTCACCACATCGTCTAATTTTAGAAAATTTTCCATGATCCATACTGCAACTTCCGCAAGTATGCCTGCGATTAGTCCAATGATCAAAGAAGAAGCGGGACTCATTACATCACAACCCGCAGTGATTGCGACTAATCCGGCGAGAACTCCGTTAATCGCGCCTCCTACATGAGGAACACCTTTTGTGATATAATCGAATATGATAGCGGCAGAACAACCTGCACAAGCTGCTAAGCTAGTATTCACGATAATTTTCGGAACTGAATCAGTGAGAGAAAGTGTACTTCCCCCGTTAAATCCAAACCAGCCAAACCATAAGATGAAAGTTCCCAAAACGGAAAAAGGAAGATTATGGCCGTATAATTCTCTAGGCTTTCCATCAGAATCGAAACGATCCTTTCGAGGCCCGAGGACAATCACTCCAGCAAGAGATACCCAAGCACCGACCGAATGTACTACCGAACTTCCAGCAAAATCATGAAAGCCGGATTGGCTTAACCAACCTCCTCCCCATGCCCAATGACCGAAAACAGGATATATGAATAATGAAACAAAAAGAGAGCAGACCAAATATGCTTGGAATCGTATCCTCTCAGCGACCGCACCGGATACGATGGTCGCCGCCGTTCCCATAAAAGTAACTTGAAAAAGGAAGAAGGCAAATTCTTTGCCTGTGCTAAGACCCTCTAAAAGAAATAGATCCTTACCGATCCAACCATTAAAGCTAGTCCCATACATCAAACCATAACCGATCAAAAAGAAACAGATTGTTCCTACAACGTAATCGAGTAGATTTTTAATCGCTACATTGATCGAATTTTTAGATCGAACTAATCCGGATTCTAAAAGTAGAAAACCGGCTTGCATAAAAAAGACAAGTGCGGAAGCGAAAATCACCCATAAGATGTCTACATTCTTGGCTAATTCTTTGGCGGCGGGAAGAACGGGATCCAATCAGAGAACCTCTCTTCGTTCTAAGAATGAGCCTATGTATTGATTGATTATAGATTGAGAAAGAAAAAAACGTAAGCCGACAATAATTTATAACGTTACTTAATAAGCGAATTAATCTTACACCGCTTCAGTAACAAGAGAATATCCCTCAAATGGGGTAATGATCACGAAATCGCAGGTAACGTGAAAATCCCTATCCTGCGATTCCGCAATATAGGTAACTTACTTCACTCCCGCTTTCTGTAATTCCTTACCTAGTTGTCCGGTAATCGTACAGAAATACATTCTCCAATCACTTACGAAAGATTTGAACGGATAAATAAATGTGGCAGGACGGTTTTTTTCTAAGAAGAAATGCCCGATCCATGCAAAAAAGTATCCGCTAAACAATGCTCCCAGTAAGTACCAAGCGTTTAGATAGAAGATTGCGGAAACGATAAACACAAGAGCACATGTCGTTCCTATAAAATGGAATACCCGGTTCATTTTGTTTGAATGTTCTCTCAGGTAGAATGGCCAGAATTCCTGTAGGGTTTCGTATTTTTTGTTTTCAGTCATCTTTGTCCCTCCGGAACTACATGATACGGCAGGGAAAAAGAATCCGCAACAACTTCTCTTTCATTTATAATAACATATGTTATTTAAAAAGTCGTAGTTCCGACAATCCTTCCAGAGATTGGATATATTCCAGATACGGTTTTATTTTGAATTTTTTAGAAGTGGAATCAGAAGACATATAACGGATATTTCCGAGCACTGCTCTTTCCGGGGACCAAGGTCGGTCAAACGCTCCAAAACACCAGAGTATACCGGTATAAGAATTAGGATCCCTTCCATCATACGCATATTTATGATTCAAATCTTCTAATATACGAAATGCTTCTTCGGGTGAAGAAGACCATTCTATCACTTTCTTACCCCATAACATCCTGAGATAATTTTGGATGGTTCCTGTAAGAACTAATTCTTTCTGAGCTGCATTCCAGATAGGATCATGGGTCGTCGCCTTCTCAAATTCATCCTTTGAATATATGTATTCTCTTTTATCCCCCCGATGAGCCTCTAAAGAAAGTTTTGCCCAATTCGGAAGAATGGAGAGATCTTTTCTAAAACTCGGTTCCTTATAAAACAAAAGATAACCAAGTTCTCTCCAGGTCAGAAGTTCATCTAAAAAAGAATTTATATTCGGGTTCGGATGAAAAAAACCCTCATTTTTTCCTCTATAAGAATGATTTAATATATCAGGACTCCAATCTATCTTTGGATCAGATCCTAAAACTGCAGTAACGATCTCATCTACCGAGATCATTCCAAAATGTAAATAAGGAGATAAATAGGAAGATTTAGTTTTTTCAGGAGGTCTAGGCTCACTTCTTTCTTCCGAATAAAATGGAAGTCCCTCTTTCAGGAATTTTTTCAGAAGTTTTAAACCCTCTCTTCTTCCCCCAGCTTTACCAGTAACAGGAAGAACATTCGGAAATTGAGAACGCATTTTTGAAAGATACGAAGAGATGTCCTCCTTCTTCCCTGAAAATAGAAACTTCGGCTTTTTTAAATGATCAGAACTTGGAATTCCTTTTGGATTCGGTTTTGGATTGGATCTATGAACATAAGATTCCACAAACCTATCATGAAGTTTAGGTCTCAAAACCCTTGCATATCCGAATGATTTTTCATAAGAAGCAAGTGGAGTGATAGAATTAGAATCTACGAGCAACAGTTTGCAATTTAGGATTTCGGAAATCTTCTCCTCATGTTCTGGAAGAAAAAAACAAGGAAAATCATCCGTAACCACAATAGAAGCTTTTTCTAAAATACCTGGAACTATCTCAGAAAGAGAATGTTCTTTAGTTTCTACAAAAGGCCAATATGTAAGACCGATACGGGTTGCGTCTTCTGCAGTATCACAAATTCCTTCTAAAAGAAATTGTTGGAGCCTGGGAGAACTCCATTCAAAATCCATCATGATGGATTCGAAGATTACCAAAGGTTTTTTAAATTTTTTGGAAAGGTGGATGGAGTAATCCAAAGAATGATTCCAAGCCAACCTTCGATTCGCTCGGATCCAATAGAGAATATATTCTCCTTCTTCTAAGACGGGCTTTTTATTCCCTTCTCTTACTCTGATTAAATTTCTTTCTGAAAACAAGATTCTCCCTTAGACGCTCTTCCCCAAAAAACGGGAAATGAAAAATTCGAGGGTTTAAGCGGATTTTAACGAATATTTTAGCACTCTATGATTCAAAGTGCTTGACCGCCTACCCCTGTTTCGGATTTCCTGGAATTTATATTCAAGCACTCATTTATTTCAAGTGCTAAAAGGAGAAAGTCATGGCGATTAAACCGCTAGGTGACCGTGTTCTGGTCGAGCCTAAACAAGACGCTGAAGAAAAAATCGGCAGCATCTTCGTTCCTGATACGGCTAAAGAAAAACCGCAAGAGGGAAAAGTTGTAGAAGTAGGAAGCGGACGTTATGAAGACGGAAAGCTTATACCACTAGAAGTTAAAGCTGGTGATGTCGTTCTATACGGCAAATATTCCGGAACTGAAATTAAATCCGAAGGTAAAGAATACTTAATCATCCGCGAAAGCGACATTCTTGCCATCGTGAAAAAGTAATAGGCCGAGGAAATAAAAATGGCAAAAATTATCGAGTATGATGAAACAGCTAGACGTAAACTTTTAGAAGGCGTCAACAAACTTGCAAACGCTGTAAAAGTTACCCTTGGTCCTAAGGGAAGAAACGTAGTAATCGACAAAAAATTCGGATCTCCAACCATCACTAAGGACGGAGTTACCGTAGCAAAAGAAATCGAACTAGAAGACGCTATCGAGAACATGGGCGCTCAGATGGTAAAAGAAGTTTCCACAAAGACGAATGACGTTGCTGGAGACGGAACTACCACCGCTACAATTCTCGCTCAATCCATCGTTAACGAAGGATTGAAAAACGTTACCGCTGGTGCAAACCCTATGGCACTTAAACACGGTATCGATAAAGCGGTTAATGCAGCAGTAGAAAGTATCAAAAAACGTTCAGTTAAGATCGAAAACAAAAAAGATATCGCTAACGTTGCGACTATCTCCGCAAACAACGACAAGGATATAGGAAATCTGATCGCAGATGCTATGGACAAAGTCGGAAAAGACGGAGTTATCACTGTAGAAGAAGCAAAATCTATCGAAACCACTTTAGACGTGGTAGAAGGTATGCAATTCGATCGTGGATACGTTTCTCCTTATATGGTAACCGATCCTGAAGCAATGATCGCTACTTTAAGCGATCCTTATATCCTGATCTACGACAAAAAGATCTCTTCTATGAGAGACCTTCTTCCTGTATTGGAAAAAGTCGCTCAAGCAGGAAGACCTTTAGTAATCATCGCAGAAGAAGTAGAAGGAGAAGCATTAGCTACTATCGTAGTAAACACTCTTCGTAAAACTATCTCTTGCGTGGCTGTTAAAGCTCCTGGATTCGGAGATCGTCGTAAAGCGATGTTGGAAGATATCGCAATCCTTACCGGCGGACAAGTGATTTCCGAAGACCTCGGAATGAAATTAGAAAACGCAACAGTTCAACAACTGGGACGTGCTAAAAAAGTTACCGTGGATAAAGAAAACACCACTATCATCGAAGGACAAGGTGCTTCTAAAGATATCCAAGGCCGCGTAGGTCAGATCAAAAAACAGATCGAAGATACTACTTCCGAGTACGATCGCGAAAAACTTCAAGAGCGCCTAGCTAAACTTGCTGGCGGTGTTGCAGTGATCCATGTTGGTGCAGCTACTGAAGTAGAAATGAAAGAGAAAAAACACCGTGTGGAAGACGCACTTTCAGCTACTCGCGCTGCAGTAGAAGAAGGAATCGTTCCTGGTGGTGGATTAACTCTTCTAAAAGCTCAAGAAGCAGTTGCAGGTCTTAAATTAGAAGGCGACGAAGCTACTGGAGCAAAAATCATCTTCCGCGCATTAGAGGAACCGATCCGTATGATCACTTCTAACGCTGGTCTGGAAGGATCCGTAATCGTAGAGCAAGCAAAGAGCAAAAAAGGAAACGAAGGTTTCAACGCTCTTACTATGGTTTGGGAAGATCTACTACAAGCTGGAGTCGTTGACCCTGCGAAAGTAGTTCGTTCTGCTCTCCAAAACGCTGCTTCTATCGGATCAATGTTGTTAACTACAGAAGTTACAATCACCGACAAACCTGAAAAAGACGGTGGCGGAATGCCTCCTATGGGTGGAATGGGCGGTATGGGAGGAATGGGCGGCATGATGTAATGCCAGCTCTTCCTTTCGGAAAGTTAAAAGCCGAGGAGAAATCCTCGGCTTTTTTTATAACTTGATGCTGAATATTCTATCGATCTCTTTTCCATCCTTGGTGACCGTATGACTATATAATAAATGTAGAATAGAGTATTTGCTATATTTGGTCTTAGTCTCGTATTCCCAATCCCAGAGAAGACCTCCCATTCCAGGGATCGCCAAAATTCCCATAGCATGTAATCCGTTCATATTATTCCCATACTGTCTATAATAGAATAATCCAGGGCCTACGAGCATCAGATCTTCTTCTTTGGAAATTTTTTGATTTCTATAGTATAATAATCCTAATCCGAGCATATCGAATCTTCCGTCTTTTTCAGAAGAGAAATATCCAAGGACCGGAGGTATCAAAGTTGCAGTTCCGGATGGATCCGAATGATAATAATAGACCGGTAAAAAATTCGCCAAGGTCTCTCCCGGAACTGATTTCCAACGCAACCAAAGGAAATTCGTATCCGAATAATCAGGCCTTCTTTCATATCCACCCAAGAGTCCGCCAAAGATCGCAACTTTGGTTCTTTGTTCTTCCAATTCTGTATGGATCAGACCCAAGAAGAAGTTTAGATTTCTTCTCTTTTGATAGTTCTCATAGTTTGTATCAAAAATTCCCGCAAATCCCCAGCGATCCCAATCAGTATCCTTATAACTATAAAAACCGAATGCAAACCAGAATCTGGACTCTTTACTTTTCCTATAGAATGCGAGAGGAGCCAATCCGTATGCGGTACGTTCCGAATTGTCCAAATAGAAAGCGGGACCGACCACTAATCTTTCTAAACCGGAATTTCCGGATTTATAATCGGTAATTAACAAAAAGTTTAAGTGTTTTTCCTTTTTAAAAGGATCGCTCTCAGATTCAAATCTATATACCGGAAAAAGATAAGATTTGAAATACATACTAGTCGTTTCTTCTTTTTTAAGATCCTTCACTGTATGTAATGTATTCGAAAAAAGGAAGAATGCGCTAAAATCCCTCCATTGATCCGCAACCTTATCCGCACTACCCTCTTTAAAGTAAACGGATTCAGATTTGGAATAATCTATCAATTTCAGAAAGGTCACTTCCCTTTTAAAATATTCTCGATTTTCCAAAGTTTGTTTCTCAGAATAAGAATATAAAAGTGGGATTGGTAAAAAGTAAAAAGAAGAACTAGTTTCTAAACTTTTACTTCCGGAAGAGGAAAAGATCCCGAAAGGGTTCGCGTTGAATGAATTCCAACTTCCTGTTTGGAATTCGGTTCTATCTGAATAATACAAAAGTCCCCAAGTAACTCTTTCTTTAAGTAGATTCGGGATATTTTTTTCCTTATTAGAATAGAGAGGATAGATCGCAAAAGAACTTTCTTGGTCCGAACCAGAACCGCTTAATAATCCTAATACATTCCATCCGGAACCATTTCCTTTTCTATAACCGTAATAAAGGATCGGTATAGTAGTATAACTTTCTACAACCTTCTCCCCTTCCTTCTCCGACCCTGAAAAATAAAAAGGAAATATATGAAAATAGTTAGAGACCCTTTCTCCTTTTTTCTCATCGGAAGAAGATACCAGGCCCAGAAAATTCCACTTAGAAACGGAAGGAGAAGATTCTTTATAATATCCTAATACAAAAAGTGTGCTTTCCGAGATATTTCGTTTATAGTAAATCGTTGGAAAAAATAAAAAGTCCAGTTTAGTTGCCTGTTCCGAAGTTTCAGAAGCACCCTTATATCTGGAATAATAGTAGAATGGAGTGAGAAGAGAAGACGATTCCTCTCCATTCAATTCTCTCTTATTAGAATAAGCGGATAATAATGTATAAAACTTGGATACAAATGCTTCTTCCGATGGGATTTTGATCTTAGAACCATAACTCAAATAAAACGGTATTAAGAGACTATAGGATTTTTCCTGGAATAGATCTTGATTCTGGCTGGATTCAGAACCGGAATGATATAAAAATAACAGCAAAGGTAAAGAATGAAAAAATCTGGTGGTAGTATTTCCTTCTACGATCCGTTTATAATAATACAAAGGAGAAATTGTGCGAGAATGATCTTTAGACTCATCATGAGCAACAAAAGGAAAGATCCTAAAGCCCCAAGCATCCGGTGAAGTATAAAATCTAGTGATCGGCCATAGAACTGAATAATCCCTTACCTCTCCCTGCTTTCCTCTTAAGAAAGCGAATAGTAAGTAGGATTCTTGGAAATCTGATCCTTTAGACTGCCGAGCATAAACAGGCAAAATAAAGCCGGCAGCAAAATAGGATTCATCTGCTATCTTACCCCAGAAATAAAAAGGCGCAAACAAAGACACCTTGTCCGAGTTTTTTTCAGACCAAGAATACCAAGCCAAAGGAAGAAGTCGTAAATGATGACGATCATCGCCTCTTTCATAACTAAAAATCCCAAACAAGGCACTCATTCCCCAGAAAGAACGAACAGATTCTCTTGTTAATGATTTATATTTTGCTAAACCGTCCTTCTCCTCCTTTTTGTCTGCAGCCGTATCTTTTTTAATCGTTTCGACTGGTATCTCTTCAACTGGATGTTTAGATTTCCAAAATTCGAAACGTTCTTTGGAAATGGAAGTTCTAGTTGATATACTAAAAAGATTATAAAACAGAGAAACATCAGTGTCTAAATAATACTCCTTTTCAGTAGAACCTGCCCCTGCCCCGAAATTACCAAGAGTTTGGGAAGAAGAGTAAGCAAGCACAAGCTCTAAAGTTTTATCTGCTTCTTCATATTTTAAGTAAAAAGGGAGTACGATATTCCCTTTGCTACGCGGAGTATTCCAATTCCAGTAAAGAAGGAATTTAGTAGTAAATTCCTCTTTGCGGACCTTATCAATATTAGTGAACCATAAAGCAGGCCAGATCCAAGTATTATCTTTCTCAGTCGAAGTATTATAATAGTGAAAAAGACCGAAATGTTTATGATTATCGTCATCATTTCCAAACTTCAAAAATAAAGGCAAAACTAAATGAAAACTATCCCGTTTATAAAAATAGAAGGGAAACAAATAAGTATATCTGGAATCTCCCGCTTTATCAAAACCTCTACCCATAAGTCCTAGAACGTTCCAATAGGAATATTCATTGGTAGTATTTGAAAAATAAAACGGATATATCCTTCTTCTGGACTCCTGATCGGTGTCATACCTTTCGTATAATGTAACTAAGGAATATTTTTCAAACTTTGTCTTATATTCTTTTGAATAAGACAAAGGAGTTATTAGTTCTTTGTATTCGGAGGTATCGTTCCATTGGAAGATAGGAAGAAGTGTATAACTTTCAGATTTAGCTCCCTGCCATGAGTCTCTGTAAAAATACCAGAATGGGAATAAGATCCACCTTTCATATTGACCGCCGATTTCACTTTTTCTGGAATAAAATGGACCTACCCAAGTTCGAGTCTTATTCCAATAAGTGAATAATGGAATGATCCAAGTATATTCATTCCCAGCCTGATTCCCCTTTGCCCACAAAGGAATAAAATGAAAATAATCCCCAGATTTATAGAACCAAAGAGGGAAGAAAAATCCACGCTGAAATTTCCCTTGGTCATCCCAAGAAAGATAAGTATTTATAAAATAATTCTGAGAGGCTTCTTTTTCCTTATTTCTATAATATAAAAACCAAGGAAACAAGGTAGTCGTTCCTAAAGCATCCGAAGAATAATAGGAAAGAGGAGTGATTACTTTAGATTGATTTGGCGTAAATGAATGATAATAGAGAGGAAAAAATAAAAATTTAGAATTTCCATGCCAATCATTAGAATAATAAGAATTTAATGCATAAAAATCGATCTCAGTCGCAGTACGTTTATGATAAAATGGAATAGGCAATAAACCATATTTCTCCGTGCCATTATCGAAATACGCGGGGAAAATATATAAATATTCATTCTTTTTGTGGAACACGAGAGGAAATAGATAAGAAGAAGAATAATCTCCCTTTTCGTTTGCGCTCCAACCACCGATCAATGCTATATTTGTATCGGATTTACCTCCCTTCTCCCATTTCCGACTGAATAAGATCGGGATATTTGCATTATAATTTTGTAATTCACCATTATGATAGTTACGATTTAAGAATAATGCCAAATAATAGGAAATTTTTTCCTCTTCTTTCCCGCCACCTCCTAGTTGAGGAGTCTCCTTCCAAGTTTGACCGAAAAGTGGAGTAAAAAAGGAACCTTCCTCCCCTGAATTCCAAGAATTATAAGAGAATAAAGGAAAGATGGTAAAATGAAAATCTTCCTTATCAGAATAAGAATTATATAATGTATTATAGAAAAAGATCGGAAAAAGAGTGAAATTGAATTTCCTTTTACCGGAACCCCAATACACCAAAGGAAGGATGGAACCGTAAGAAGATTCCTTATCTTCTCCCCAATGAAAGATCAGAAAATGGTTCCAATCATCATTCAAGTTCCGATTTCGAAAAAACAGAAAAGGAACTGCAAAATAAAAGGATTCTTCTTTGCCACTTTCAATCGTTTTGCTTCTACCAAACAAAGGAAGGAAAGAAGGAAAAGATATCCAACTCTCCGAAAATTTTTCTCCTCTGGATTCGAAAGAGTTATAGTGAAATAAGGAATAGTTTACTTCAGAATCGGATTGAGAGTCCTGGATGCGCTGCGCATAATAGATCGGAAAAAGATAGGATTTATAAGATTTGTTTTCTTTTGCGGATATATGATCGAATAAAGGAAAAAAACTAGTCTGCTTAAACTTAGGATAATCAGTATAAGTATAAAGAACCAGCAGATTCAAAGAATAATGCGGCCCCCAATTTTCTATACTCGCGAATGGGGAAACTTTAAAAGTATACTTATCTTCTTTATCACTTCCTAATATAGGTTTCTTTTCCGAAGTAAGAGTATCAAAATAATCCGTAGCATGGATCTCAAAAGATAAACAAATCAGAAGAACCGGAAAAAATAAAATAGCGCTCCCGATTTTAGTATAAAAATTTTTCAGAAAATTTCTAATCATAAACTTCTAGAAGTTTTAACTTACTCTTTTCTCCCCTCAGAATTTTTACCTTAGAAGGAGCCAGTCCCAATTTTTCACCGCGGATCTACCGGGCAAAATTACTTCTTGCGAAATATTTTTCCAGCTATTAACCTTATCTCTTCCAGACCCAAAAGCAGACTGATCAGGAAAAAAATTGCCATGCCGGGAAGAATTGCGGCACAAAGCGAGATCCTGGAAGAATTCGCATAACTTAAGCCCTTTTCGGAGAGAAAACCTAAAGCCCAAGGATGGATCATTTCTTTATAAAAAAATAAAAATGCAGCCATTGCTAAAAGTGGCAGGATCAGTTTTGCAATTTTGGAAAGAAACCCTTCCCAAGGAAAAGCGACTTCATGCTTTTTTAAATAACCGGAAAGTAAGGTCCAAGTCACTACGGTTGATACGGCAGAAGACAATGCGATCGCGGAATGTTTTAGAAAAAAAATCAAAGAAAAGTTTAAAGTGAGATTCAAAACGAATGTGAATGCTTGGACTCTCAAAGGAGTTTTAGTATCTTGAAATGCATAATACGTGGAGATCAAAACTTTGTTCATGCTATAAAAAGGAACAGCTAATGAATAAAATACCAAAGGTAATATCGTAGTTTCCGTAGCTAAATGATCCCACCTTCCTCCATAATATATGGAGTCCAAAATTGGTCCGGCTAAGATACCGATTCCCAGAGCGGCAGGCGCAGTCAAAAATCCTGCAAATCCCAAAACCCCCAACATTTCCTTGGGAACCTCGGAATGTTTGTTTTGTTTTAAAGAAGAAAGTAACGCAGGTAAAGTTGTGGTGGCAAGTGCCACTCCAATGATACCGGTAGGAAGTTGTACCAACCTCTGTGCATAATCCAAACTAACAACCGCACCTAAACCCGGATTCGTATTCTGCACATAGTTTGCTAGAAAAATATCCACCAAAAGTCCAAGCTGGTAAAAACCACCTCCGACTGCTGCAGGCAACATTAGTTTAAATATTTTTGAAATAGCCGGATGTTTATAATTCCAGGAGAATATCGGACCTTCTCCGTTTTTGGAAACGTACCAGGCTTGGACTCCTAATTGTATGATCCCTCCCGCTACGATCGCAAAACAAAGAACTCTCACCTTAGTCAAAAGTTCCCAATCTACAAAAGGGAAAATCCCAAGAAACACAGTGAGATAACTTAAATTCAGAATGATAGGCGAAAGAGAAGGAACAAAAAATCTATTTTTGACGTTGGAGATCGCCATATAGATCGAAGACAAACTTGCAGTAACGATTAAGAAAAATAGTATATAGGTAAGTTCTATTACAAGACCCGAATATTCTGCAGTTCCTCCTACCAGAATAGGAAGCGCAAATGGAGAAAATGTAAAAACGATAACTACGAAACTTAGAAGAATTACAAAAAGAAAACTTAATACGGCACCGCTCATCTTTCGAGCGGCGACTACTCCGTCCTTCTCCGCATCCGAATATAATGGCATGAAAGATTGGGAAAGAGTTCCTTCTGCCAATAGATTGCGGAACATATTGGGCAATCTATAAGCTACTGAAAATGCAGAGGCCACTGTGCCTGTCCCGAAAGACACGGCCATAAAATGGTCACGGAACACTCCTAAAATTCTGGAAACGAGGGTGTAAAAAGAAAGAGCGAAACTTCTTCTGGCTGCTTGGGACAAGAGATCCTACGTGGTCGGTGTTTCCGACGTACTGAAACTAACCTAATAGTTTCTCTAAGTATCGAACTCCACCGGTGCGACTCACGTCAAACTGAATTCCGCAATTAGGACATTGGTGACGTCCAAGAGTTTTAATCCTAAGCCTTGCCCTGCAAGACTCACAGTATAAAACTCGTTCTTGGATATTACGCGCAACCTCCAAAGAATGATCCAGATCCTTTCCGATCTGAGTCTTCTCTACAGGTTCTTGTCCTGGGATGGGAACAGTGCTGATCTCGGGAACATACACGTCCGACTTAGTTAAAGAAGAAGAAGGACTCGAATAAAACTGTATAGGTTTAGTTTGTCTGAGAGAAGAAACACTTTCCGACTTCTCCGATAAAGTCCTTCTATCCTCGATCTTCAAGGAAGAAAGCCAAACTTCCGCTTCCTTCTCATGTGAGAAGAAGTTCTGGTTCTTATTCAAACCGAATAATCCTAAGACTAATAAACCTTCTTCATTCCAATCACTGAATGCAATATTGCCGCCGAATTTTTCGAAGAAGTTTTTCAATTCTACAAGCGCGGAAATTCCATCTTCTTCTATATATTCCACAAAACGAGAATTGACTAGAACAAGTCTCTCCCCTTCTTCCCAGCGAGTTTTAATAAAACGTACCAGATCGAATGCAGAATAAGAATCAAGAACCCCCTTAGGAGTTACCTTCAATATATGTCCCAGTTTTGTAGTATGAATTTCCAAAAAAGTTTATCCTAGATAAATAGCGTCTATAATTTCCGCTTTCTCACGATTGACTGCTTGCGCAGTAGAAGTGGCCGATACCGCCGGAACATGGCTCTGAGAAATAGGTGCCGGGTTTTGGCTTGGGTAAGAAGGAGTAGAAGAAACATTTTCTCTCCAACGGATAGGTCCTTCGGTTTGTGCGAAGTCAACCTTCTCCCATAAAGGAGGAGCGGAAGGATCCGCAATATACTTTCCATCCTGAGTAAAAGATGTACGAACACTTTTAATGAGTAGATGAGAAAATCCTAATATAAGGGCGCAGATAAGTGCTATAATCGCATTATTCTGTAAGGTCCACCAGAAAAGTTCTGTCTGGATCTTCACAAAATGTGCGAAGTTCCCTCTTTCATATTTCATATGGAGAGAAGCTACCCTTTCCAATTTTTCGGGATGATATACTGCCATGGAAAGAAGAACACTTGGCTCGGAAATTTCAGGGAAATAAGGAGAAACAATCTGCATCAGTTTATCATTTTGGAATGTATTCTTTTCCCCCAAAAGGATAGGAGTCCCTATCTGCCATTTTCTCAAATGATGAGCGGCAGTATAATTAGTGGATAAAAACTTAGGCTCCGGTTTTCTTTTGGTCCTAGACTCGGAAACATAATCTTCATTAGATGATGCAAGAACCACTCCCGAATCATCAGTCATGCTGATCTCGGAAATGATAAATCCTTCTTTATCTCCCGAAGTCACTTTTACGAGTCTTGTGAATGCAAAGTTCAGATCTTCTAATCTGTCTTTGCTTAATTTTCCTTCGCTTGATTTAGAGATGGCGCCGATCGTATCTCTGGCTCTTTGGTCCGAAAGATTTTTGATCTGCTCAAAGGACGCAAGAGAAGATTCCAGAAAAGACCATGCAGAGGCTCCGGCAGCGATCCCTTCGCAAACCAATAGTGCTAAAATGAAAAATAGAATATGTTTGAAAATTTGCACCTGAGAACCTCTCTTCTTTTAAAAATCGGCCGATTTCGGCTTTTTTCTAAAGAATAAAATCTCGTTTAGGTGCGGATCTTATCTCGAATCGGTCTTAAATTTTCCAGAAACTTGGACTGAAAAGTCTGGATCCATTCCTTCTTCTTATCTTCTCCGCTGGAAAGTCCCAACTGAGAGACTGAAATCATGGATTTCCAGTCCTGTCCGCAGGGGTGAATACACTGGAAGGCGGAAAAATCATTAGAAACATTGAGAGCAATCCCATAACTAGTAAACCAGGACTTAAACAAAACCCCCATAGAAAGAATTTTACGATTAGGAGAAGTAGAAAGATAAAGCCCGGGAGCGTTCGGATTTTTTACAAGATCCAAATCCCAAACTTTCTTAGTGGAATAAATTGCAGATTCAAGGACCCCGTCCAGAAATTCCGAGATGGAAATTTCTCTTTTTTTTAAGTCCAAATGTACATAGGTAACGATCTGTCCGGGCTCGTGAGCGGTATAATCCCCTCCTCTTTTTATATATTGGAGAGAGATTCCGTGTTCGGAAAGGAAGTCCTCATTTCGGAGAAGATTGTCGATATTATAATTGATCCCCCCGGTTATCGTAAGAGGGTGTTCCAAAAATAGAATCGATTCCCTTCTATTTTCCCGGGACTTCTCCTGGAAGAGGACGTAATCTTCGTACGGAAGGGGATTTTTCAGGGAAAAAGCCTGCACACTCGTATTATTTATGGAAAAGCTGCTCGAAGTCATCTCCTTTATACTCCAAAGATCTCCGCGAGGAAGAAACCGCCAGGAACTTGCAAAACTGGTGTATCTTTCCGATGGAGTATTCTTCCAAAAATACGCCAAAGTGATTACTGAGCAAAAGTATATCCATCTGGAAGATTCTCCTTATCCGATGGAACTGAATCAGGCACTTCTTCACCTAAAAGAAAATCGTCTAATAGATGTGCTCCCAAAATTGACCGAGACCGGGATCTCTGGTTATTTACTAAACTGGGTCGGAACAGAGCATGAGGATGAGATAGACCTGAATCGTCAGGAAAAAAGGATCCTTCGCAAAGTTCTGGAAAATTTCAAAGGAAGTGTTTACGACGAAAATAGAGTGTATCCGAATTTATATGAGAATTACGTGATTACTCCCCTTTTCTCGGAAATTAAGTTTAGCAAAGAAACTATTAACACTAAAATCCATTTCTTTAAGAGAAAAACGCTTTTGAATATCTCGGGCAAAATATTTAAGGTACTTTTTAGCGAGTAAACACGAATGCTCATCACTGTTTGTAAAGGTAAAATCCATAGAGCCACAGTAACCGACGCCGACCTCAATTATGAGGGAAGCCTGACGGTAGATATGGATTTGGTAGATGCCGCTGGAATGTTTCCTTACGAAAAAGTTTCCGTTGTAAATGTAAACAATGGATCCAGATTCGAGACATATCTGATCGAAGGCAAAAGAGGTTCAGGAGAGATCTGTTTGAACGGTGCTGCTGCCCGTCTCGGAATGAAAGGAGACAAAGTAATTATCATCTCCTACGGCTCCCTGGAAGAAAAAGACCTGCCAAAAGGTTATAAACCTCAAGTCGTTCTTGTGGACGACAAAAACCATATCAAAAAAGCCTAATTCCTTTAGGCTTCTCCCAAACTTTATCCGCTGGACTAAATTTCCTAGTTCAGATAGAATCGATCCGTTCTTTCCCCCGAGGCAGAATTCTTCTCATTTTTTTGAGGAAAAGGAGAAGGAACGGCTAAGTTTCGGGGCTTTTAAGTCGATATTCAATATGAAGAACCGTACTGGGACAATAAATCGCATGAAATCCGTCGCAAAATTTTCTTTTATCCTATTATTCTTAATTTTGGGAAATGGCATTTCCGGCCAAAACAATGCCGAGAAGGAAAGCAAAGGTTCCGAAGGCGTGGAATATTATCCACTCGCGTATTACGATGATAGACTCTTAGTCAAAGAAGTTTCCTTCTTCCGTAGACATGCGGATAACGGAAAAGGCGAGTTCATGGACGTAATGGTTGAACTCGAGAATAGAGACTTCGACGCGGCAAACTTCTCCATTTATATTTTAGCAGTAAACGAAACCCCTCTTTCTAGAGTAGATGATCGCAGAGAACTGGTTCCATTCCCTAAATGGAGACAATACGATGTGGAAGAAGAAACAAAAGTAGTAAACTTCCAGAATCTGGTTCCGGTAAAACTAGACAGCAAAAACGTTTGGGGAGAGAAGAAGTACGGAGAAGTAAAGAAGAGCTACGACGAAAAGATCGCGAAAGGAGAAAAAGTAAAATTCCCTAACCCGAATCTGGACACTCTAGTTCATTATCTTACTAATAATCCTAAGGATGCACTTCCTATCGTTCTTTACGGAGAAGAAGGTCCTGCAAAAGACAAGGTTCTAATCAGTAATTTCGTGCCTCAAACTGCAGAAGATCTGCAAAAACAAAAACATGATACTTTGAGCAAACATACTTATACCGTATACAACGCTAAGTATAAATCCACGATCTTCTCTCACCACTACACTGAGTATCGTCCTGGATATTTTACTTTTAATAAGGTTGTAGTTCTGATCTTCAACCCTCAAAAAGAGAAGAACAAATTGGTCTATCGTAAGATTATAGACATCAACGGTTTAAAATTGGTGAATTAAGACTTAAAGTCGCGATCCAAGCCTGGCTAATAAAAAAGGACCCAAGAAGCGGGTCCTTTTTTGTGCTCAGGGACTTTGACCGGATTGCGGTCGACGGTAACGATCTATGCTGCCCGGAACGAATCTTGTGGTCCATTGGCCTCGGTCGATGTTTTTCTCCACCCAACCTTTTCCATGATCCCATCTTCCATCCGATATAAAATCGAAAAAGTAAGAGGAATTCATGTAACGGTAGGAGTCCATGATATCTAAGATATCTCGACTCTCCGAGTCCTCAGGAGCCTCTTCGAAGAAGAAGTTGCTATCCATTCGCCTCTACCATGAATCTTTCCATCCAAATGTCCATCTTTATTTAGCTAATGAGAAAATAATCTAGGGCGGGTCTCATTCTAAGACTCATCCCCTGATACTTTAGACTCCGGCTCCTCCCTGTTCCCCTCCCTTTGTTTGGAAATGGAATAGATAAACGGCAGAAATCCCTGGTTTTTTTCCGGAATAGACTCCTTTCTCAAAAACTTGGATCTACCCCTTTTGTAGGATTGTTTGGTTTGCCTGAACTTCTCCGCCTCGTCCAAAAGTCCATCCAATCGATTTTCTAGAAAAAACCTGAGTTCTTCCTGTAAATCTCCGCCGATTTTTTCGGATCCTTGCTCTGAATTTTTTGGCTCCTTCTCCATTTCCGGCCCCCATATGATATTTTAGGTTTTCCCCGGACAAACAGGTGCCCAATCCGAAGAATGGAGCGCATTTTTTTTCTTGCGACAAGGGAGTTTAGGCCCAAATTTGAGGGAATGCTAAATCCGACAGAACTCACGGAAACCCTTGTCTCGGGAAAAGATATCGAACTGGAATATAGATTTATTTCGGACGAGGACCATCAGCAGATCTATCTTCTGCTTCTCCAGGTTTTGGGAAACCTGGACAGGTTATTTCTCACAGAAGTAGTTTCTACCATTCTGAAAGAACTTTTGATGAACGCTAATAAAGCGAACGCCAAAAGGCTTTTTTTCCTTTCGGAGGGGCTGAATATAAACGAGGCATCTCATTATAATAAAGGGATGAAACGTTTTCTGGAAGATATCATTCATAAATGGGACGAGCAGGAGAAGATACTCAAAGGTTCCAATTTATCCGTACGTCTTCGTGCAAAGATCATGAACCAGAATCTGATCTTTTTGATTGAGAATGATGCGGCACTTCTTCCCCAAGAATCGGAAAGGATCAAAGCAAGATTAGAATCTGCAAGCAAGTTCAACGATCTATCGGATGCATTTCTTTCCATGGCGGACAGCCAAGAGAGCGCTGGCCTTGGACTTGTACTCATACAGTTATTATTAAAAAACTCAGGCATAGGTTCTGATAAATTTAAGATAGAGACTGACGGCAAGATCACAAGAGCAACCTTAGTGATCCCTAAACAAATTGTTCCGTTGGATGTGGCTACCAAACTGAAGGACAGGATCTTGTCGGAAGTAGATGGACTTCCCCCTCTTCCTCATACTCTTACAAGGATCATAAACCTTTGTAATAATCCCGACTCGGATTTAGGTGTAATTGCAAACGAAATAGAAAGAAACCCTGCTATTAGTGCGGACCTTCTAAAACTTTCTAACTCCGCAGGTTTCGCAAGTAGGAATAAAGTAAATACGATCGTCCAAGCTGTTAAGGTTGTGGGACTAAAGAACGTCCGAAATCTTTTGTATGTCTCAGGTGTACGAAAGATCATGGAAGGAAGATATTCCAAACTTCAGGAAGTATGGAACCATTCCAACCTCGCGAGCTTTTTCGCGAGGCAGGTTTCTCAAAGAGCGGGACTCGGAAAACTTTCCGATATCGCAGCAGTCGGTGCCTTACTCCATGATTTAGGAAAATTCATTTTGCTTTCATTGGATCCAACATTATTCAAACGTTTGGCATCTTACCAAAAGAATAGGGACCTTTCCAATTCCACGATCTTAGAAGAAATTTCCACAGGTATTTCTCATCCTACCCTGGGAGCTATGCTCGCCAGAAAATGGGATTTTCCTCCGGACCTTGTTCATATGATCGAATTTCACCATAGAGCCTTCATGGCGACTAACACGATTTATACGGATTTAGTTGATTCCGTATACGTAGCAAATATGATGTGCGATTATCTGGATAAAAAAACCAGCTATTACGCAGCTGACTCGAGTATACTAAAAAAATTCCAGTTAGATGATAAGGCAAAGTTCGAAGAGACCTGCGAAAAATTAGCAAAGGCCTACGAGATCGCGAATGAAGAAAACTGAATCCAATAACCTGCTCAATTTACACGGAATTAAGTTTTATAGATCCGGGACTCCTATTCTGGATGGGATCGATTTTCAGATCAATTCCGGAGAACATTGGGTTCTATTAGGCCGTAACGGTGCAGGAAAAACTACACTTGTAAATTTAATCTATGGTTCCGTTTGGCCTACTGCAGGTAGGATCAATCTTTTTGGAGAAACATTCGGAGAAACTCCTCTTCAGATCTTAAGAAATAAAATTGGGATCCTGGATTCTTCCCAGCAGGAAAGCGCACTCCAAAAAAGTCTTACCGTTTATGATGTTCTTCTTACCGGTTTTTTTCACACCATAGGTTTTTATAGAGAATCCAATGCCTGGGAAGAAAAAGAAGCGGAGCGAATTTTAGAAGAAAACGGTTTCGGTGCTAAAAGAAATCAATTATTCCGCACATTATCATCCGGAGAAAAGAAGAAGATTCTCTTCCTAAGAGCAATGTGCACTTCTCCCGAATTTGTGATCTTAGACGAGCCTTGCTCCGGATTAGATCTTACAGCTCGAGAGGAATTCATAGATTTCTTGGATGAATATAAGAAGAATCGGAACTTCACTTCCATCTATATCACTCACAGGATCGACGAGATCCCTCCATTTTACGAAAATGCAGCTCTTCTGAAATCAGGCAAAATTCTATTCTCTGGCGATATCAAGGAAGCATTCACTTCTGCGAGACTTTCCGATCTATACGATCGTAAGGTAGAAGCGGAAAATCGTAACGGCACCTGGGTCGCAGTTACCGAGAGAAAATAATCAAATATATTCCGCGTAATCGCATTGTGGAAATCTAGAACAGATATAATATTCTTTTTTCTTCGAGGATTTTTTCCGAACCCTCTCCCCTTCTTTACATACAGGACAAATCCCGTATTTAGGAGTTTTTGGTTTTTCTTTTATCTGCTTGTTTATAGCGATTATATTCGTTTTCTTTAATTGAGAATCCAATACGGAATAAAATTCTGAAAGAACCTTGGACCTGCTTTCTTCTCCGGAAGCAATAGAATCTAATTTTTGTTCCATTTCGGAAGTAAATTTTTCTCTAAATAGATCCGCAAATGCTGTCTGTAAGAATACATTTACTCTTTCTCCAAGAGTCTCCGCATATAATTTTCCTTTTTCGGAGTATACGTATTTTCTTTTGTATAATGTTTCCAGGATTGAAGCGAATGTAGAAGGTCTTCCTATCCCTTCTTTTTCCAACTTGGAGACAAGACTTGCTTCCGTATATCTAGGAGGAGGTTCCGTGGTTTTTTCTTGGATCTCCCATGGATCGGGAGTTAGAGTATCACCTTTTTTCCAATTAGGAGGAATATCCGCACTTACATTATAGATCTTTTTATAACCAGGATCGAGAGTGAAAAGTTTTTCTCCTTCCCAAACTTCTCCTCCTCCGTTTGTTATAAACTCTAATCTTTTCCAGGTTTCCGGTTTCATTTGGGAAGCAATTGCTCGTTTCCAGATCAGTTCGTATAATTTTTTGGAGTCTTTGTTTAGGTTGCGATCCGCCACTTCGAATACGAAAGAAGGTTCTAAAAAAATATCCACAGGTCGGATTGCTTCGTGAGCGTCCTGGGATTTCCCTTTCGTTTTTTTGAGCCTATAAGTTTGGGCTTTATCCGAAACGAATTCTTTTCCGAATTTAGAGAAGATCTTTTTGCGGATAGAATCTCTTGCATCTTCACCGATCCGGACCGAATCAGTTCTCATGTAAGTGATCAATCCTTGGGATTTTCCTTTTCCCAGATCCGTTCCCTCATACAATTCCTGGGCAAGTTTCATCGTTTTGGAGGCGGAAAATTTTAAGACCCTAAATGCTTCCTGTTGTAAAGTAGCGGTTGTAAAAGGAGGTGGAGGCAATGTTTCTCCTAACTTCTCCTTTATTTCTGTAATTTGTAATACTTTCGTTTTTTTTAATATAGAATCTAAAAATTCAGACGCTTCTTTTTGAGTGGGGAATGCTTCTTTCTTGGGATAAAAAACGATTCTTTCATTTTCTCCGGTTCCATAAAATACTGTAGCAGAGACAATCCAGGTAGTTATTGGAATAAAACTTCGGATCTCTTCTTCTCTTTCACAGATCCATTTTAGAGCGACTGATTGCACCCTTCCGGCGGACAGCCCTTCTCCGCTTACCGCTCTCCACAAAAATGGGCTCACCTTATATCCGATCAGTCTATCCAAGATCCTTCTTGCTTTTTGAGAATCTACCAAGTCCAGATCGATCTCATCGGGCTCTGAGATAGCCTGTAAAATTTTGTCCTTTTGGATTTCTTGGAAACGAATTCGGGATATCTTTGCCTTCTTCCCTAATTTTTGGGCCAGAATATATCCTATAAATTCTCCTTCCCTATCCGGATCGGTTGCTATGAGCACGGAAGAATGAGACTTTGCTTCTTTTAGAATAGAAGATAGGATCTTCTTTTTACCTTTGAGAGGAACATACTCGGGTTCAAAATCTTTTTCAATTTTGATCCCGATACGGTCCGTAGGAAGATCCAAAATGTGCCCGAAGGTGGCAAGCACCTTATACTCTTTTCCCAAATAGGAAGAGATCGTTTTGACTTTGGTAGGAGATTCTACAAGTACTAGGACAGACATTTCGGAACGGACCGGAAATTCGGCCCTTCCGTATTTTTCTAATGTGGTCCTAACTCTTCAATCAAATATCCATTTGGATATGTAGGGTTATTTCTTTTGGTAACGTAATAAGGAGTTTTTCTAGGCGGCCAAAAATAACGAAGAAAAAATGCTCTAAGTTTCAAAACCGTATAGGTTAAACCGGCTACGATCGGATTTGCTTTCGGAAATCCCATTGCTTCTCTAAGAGGTTTGTCCATCAAAGAATATACTGCATGATAGACTAAATATTCCAAACCGGGAATTTTAGGAATTCTGGAAGAAGCGATCTTCATTGTGGCAAGCGCTACCTGCTCTGAATCTTTAGTTCGGTAGAAGTTTTCTTTTTCGAATTTTAGATTGAACTCCAACATTTCTTCGTAGGTTTCCGGAATATTTTTGATATTCATCATTTTTCCGATCCGTTTCCAAAGATAGAAATTGGCGAGTCTTTCTTTTTCAGTACTTTTCCTCCAGCCGAACTTTTGATTCCAACGATCCGGCTCGAATATAAATGTTGTAAGTGTATAAAGAAAATCTTCGTTCTTGATATCATACTCTTTATGGATCTGGTTCAGCCTTCTCATGGCTTCTCTTCCTCTTTCACTATCCAGTCCATTCTCTATAAATTCCGCCAAGATTAACGCGGTATCGTCGTATCTTTTCTGTCCTGCAGATTCGAATCGTTTGGTTGTATTTAATATTTTAGAAATAGAAGGAATTGCAAATGTTCTGAAGAAGGAAATAGCGAGTGAGATTTCCACATCTTGTGGGAAATCATAACTTCCAGCGAGAAATACTATCTTCTGTGCATCCTTCTCCGCATCTAATTCATTAATTTGTTTTAGTATTTTCAAACGGTTGAACATCTGTTTATTTTTTCCTTTGATACCGAACTTTTTATTTTTCCACTTTTTCGCACAGATGTTCGATTAAATTCGAAAAGCAAGTATTTTATTCGAAACTTTTATTTCAAACGATAAGGGTCCGTACATAAAAAATCCCGGTGGTTTAGGCCGGGATTCTCAAAACTTAGACTTAGATTAAATCTTAGCCGTTAGAAGGAACTGGGAAAAGTCCTTCAATAGAAAGATATCTTTCTCCAGTGTCGTAGTTGAATGTAAGAACTGTAGCTCCTTCCGGAAGTTCAGGAAGTTTTTTAGCAACCGCTGCAAGAGATGCACCGGAAGATACTCCTAAGAAAATTCCTTCTTCTTTTGCTGCACGAAGTGCATATTGGAAAGCCTCATCCTTAGAAACTTGGATCACTCCGTCTAGTAGATCAGTGTGTAAGTTTTTAGGAATGAATCCAGCTCCAATTCCTTGGATCGGGTGTGGTCCAGGTTTTCCTCCGGAGATAACTGGAGAAGCTTCCGGCTCAACTGCGAATACTTTAGTTTTAGGGAACTTCTCCTTTAAAACTTTAGCAACTCCAGTGATATGTCCACCTGTTCCTACTCCAGTGATCAGAACATCCACTCCGTTAGGGAAATCTTTTAGGATCTCAGCTGCAGTAGTCTCTACGTGTACTTTAATGTTTGCTTCGTTCTCGAACTGTTGAGGCATCCAAGCTTTTGGATTTTCAGAAACCAGTTGTTTTGCTCTTTCGATTGCTCCAGGCATTCCTTTTTCACGAGGAGTTAAGTCGAATTCAGCGCCATAAGCAGCCATAATTCTTCTTCTTTCCACACTCATAGACTCAGGCATTACAAGGATCAAACGATATCCTTTTACTGCCGCAACAAGAGCTAAACCGATACCAGTGTTCCCGGAAGTCGGCTCGATGATTACTGTATCCTTAGTGAGTTTTCCGCTTTTTTCAGCGTCCTCGATCATAGAAAGCGCGATACGATCCTTGATAGAACCGCCTGGATTGCTACGCTCTAATTTAGAATATACATTGTATTTGGATCCAAAGAGTCGGTTGATTTTTACGTGGGGAGTATTACCGATCGTCTCTAAGATATTATTTGCTTTCATTAGGAATTCCTACCTCTGCAGCTGGATTTTTGTGAACTTGTCAATATATTAAACATCTTTTTCAATATATCAAATGCGATCAATGAAAAAAGATCAAAACTGTCTGGATATTTCTAAGAAGATCTAAACTTCTTTCAAGACAATTCCGGCTAAAAAGGCTTCCGTTTCCGGTCCGAAAGAAAGTCCTAACCCTTTATAAACCGCATAGATACTAGAGATATGCACGTTCGAATCTCCCGGTGTGGCAGCATATCCTCGCACTTCTTTTCCATTCACTTCCAAGGCGGAAAGTGGGAATACTGCATGCGAAAAAATTCTGCCATATAATCCTCGATCTCTTCCGGAGGAGAAGATTGAGTTTGTAGAAACAAGTTCTGTTGTACTTAAGAATGGATCGTTATCTATTTTAGTAACCAGCCATTCTTTAGTTACTTCTCTCTTGAGTCTGAGATGAAAACGGATCAAATGCATATAAGGAGAATTGATCGTCACGGAAGAAGATCCTAATTTGATCTTAAATCCTAACTCCTCATACACTTCGTTCAATAATCTACCATGGTGGGTGCCTGTTGGCGATTCAGGAAGAACAAGTAAAGGACCTGTTACGTGAGGATCATTTTTTGCCATGTCCGCATCTCTACGAATCACGAAAAAATCCGCCTCTTCTAATATATTCGTTAGCTCTTGTGGCTTTTCAGAGTAGAAGGGTCTGAGTATTCCGGCTAACGTATGAGTATTACATGTAGAAACATGTATAAATTTAGGAGGATTTTTTTCCAAGAGGGGAGAACTTTCCGGATACAAAAACTGAGGCCCGAAAGAATGTTCACTTCCTTGAGCGATAAAAATTTTGATCTGGTCGTAAATTGGTTCCGAATATTCAGACTTTCTTTTATCCGCAACACCTGGAGGAGAAGAATCGCATACTACGAGAGATTGGGACAATGCATCTTGTTTGGAGATCCATTCCGGAAAAAAATTCCGAACCCCGTTAGAACCATCGTCTACTATGATCCCGCCTTTTTCGAGTAGGGAAAGTATCTGGGGAATTTCTGATTTTTGTAATTTGTACGGTTCTACAAATACTTGGAAACCGCCGAATTTATTCTTTAATAATAATAACAAAGAAGCCAGAGGCCAACCTATGACCCCTGTCCCTCTTAGATATACTCCCGGAATTTTTGTTTCGCCCACATAGTAAAGTATTCTGCATATTCCCTAAACGTATAGGAAAATTTTGGAAAATTAAACTATACTGATCCTATAGGAGAAATCATCCAAATAATTGTTCTTATAGTTAACGTAATTTACGGCGGTTCTCTCGATCAGATTCCTTTCTTCTTCCGTAATATCTCTTACGATTTTTGCAGGAGATCCCATCACCATTGCTCCCGGTGGGATGATCTTGCCTGGGGTCACCATAGCACCTGCAGCCACGAAGGAATATTCTCCTAACTCGACTCCATCCATGATGATCGCACCCATTCCAACGAATGAATTACTTTTAAGCTTACATCCGTGAAGAACGGCCCTGTGGCCTACGGAAACGTTGTCTCCGATTTCCACCGGATGGGTGTTTCTGGAAACATGGACAACCGTCATGTCCTGTATGTTTACATTGTCCCCGATACGAATATAATTCACATCTCCCCGTATCAATGTTTGGAACCAGATAGAGGAATCTTTTCCGATCACTACGTCCCCTACTACCAAAGAACCTGGAGCTAAAAACACTCCATCTTTGAAGATAGGACGTTTGCCCATGTATTCTAATATATTTCCGGCCAGATTTACTTCTTGCATATATTTTCCCTCAGTCGCAGTTCAATTCTAAGCCTTTTCAAAAAGAGAACAAGTGTAAAATTTCTAAACTTTTCTTTACAGTAGGAATTTCCATAGAAACATTCTCGCAATATATGAATTTTTTAAGAAAGAATAGAATCTGGCTTTTTGCTATTTTATTGATCGGAGTTGTTTTTTCTAGCGTAAATTATTTGAAGCCAAAATATTCATTTAATTGGGACTCACATAATAAATTAGTCCAATCTTATTCTTTACTTCAGAATAAGTTCCAATCCGAAGAATTATTTTATCCAGGAAAGGATTTCGATCCTGACTATAAATATTTTCCAGTTCAGGATAACGTTTTTTTAAAATTAGATCAAAGACATTTAAGCGCTTTCCCGGTTTTTTTCGCCGCAATTTCCTCCTTATGGCTCTGGGCTTTAGGATTTTCAGCTCTTCCTTATTTAAGTGCGATCGGATTATTACTTTCACTATTACTTCTTTATAAGAAATGGAAATTCTCCGAACTTTCATTAGCAATCGCTGGATTAGGAACATTCGCTTGGATCCTAAGCGTGGAATATTCCGAGCATAGTTTTTTCATGCTCTCCGCTTTACTCTCTCTAACATTCGCCTTAAGGGGAAAAAACTCTTTAGTAAAATTTATCCTCTCCGGGATCTTTTGTGGGATCTCTGTATGGTTCAGACATGAAGGTTTAGTTTATTGCGCATCACTTGCGTTCTGGATCCTTTTTTCAGGAAACAGAAAAGGATCATTCAAAGAATCCATTTCCGAATTCTTATTTTTCTGTTTGGGTGCAGCAATATCAGTCGGAGTTTTCTTTTTATTTAATTTTATAGACTATGGGCATTTTTTAGGACCCAGATTTTTAATTAATGAATCCGGTCTTAATGTTTCCTATACGACTAGATTAGAATGGGCAAAAACATTATTATTTTTCGGAACCTTGAAATTAGGATATTTCGGGTATATGCCTGCATCTCTTCTTCTTTTTCCCATTTTACTTGCAGGTTGGAAAAAATTATCTCCCAAAAATAGAATCCTTTTAGGGTCCACATTAAGTTATATCTTTTTAGTTTTACTTATTATCCCAAATGATGGGTTTAATAACTGGGGACCTAGATTTTTCGGACCTGCAGTATTTCCTTTTGCGATCTTATTCTCTAAATATTATTATTTTCTAAAAAAGAGAAGAAAGTTCAAATTTCTTCGAATCCTGTTTTTGACATGTATACTATTTTCTTTCCTATGCGGTTTGATCGGCTTAAAATATGTGAAAGAAGGGCGCAAACAACAGGAAGCTAATAATTTAGCTTTGCATTCTACAAATTCCGAAATCTGGATTTTTTCGGATGATTCTTTGGCATATATTGCCGGCTCGGATTATTTTAATAAAATAATTTTCAGGGTTTATTTAGCGGAAGACTTACCCAAATTTTTATCCGATCTTTCCAAATTTTATCCCGGTAAAAAAGTAGCACTGATCCAAGCAAATGATGAAATTTTCGGAGAAAAGGTAAAGAGTACGATTAAAGAAAATTCCAAATTTGCATATGGGATCGGCAAAATGATCTGGGAAAAAGAATCCTTTGAATCTGCGGTACGCTCCAACCTGGATAACCGGGAAGAATTAGCTAAAGCGAGTTTGAAATTTAGTATAGGAAATTTAAAACTTAGATAAGTATATAAAATATAGTAGATCCAAAATCTCTTTTGACCTTTTGGAACTAGATTCTTACCTTAGCTTATAATGTTCTCATTTAAGAAAGAGTTCGGAGAGAAGGAGAAAAAATTTGACCGTAAAAAATTCGCTCAGATAATTTCTATCTCTCTTGCGGTCGGATTTTTATTCGCGACCGCCATTCGGATCTGGTTTGTATTTCCATTCGTTCCAGAAACGGAAGAAATGTCTCCTGCTCTTCCCAAAGGGAAAAGAATTTATATCTCCCGATTTGTTCGAGACTCTTCCTTGTTCTTAGGTGATGTGGTCCTAGTCGAACATCCTACACAAAAAGGAAAAGTAACACTTGTCCGCATCATGGGAAAATCAGGGGACCAAATTTCCATAAAGGACAAGGTTCTTTATAGGAATGGGATCTCTGAAGCTCAGGATAAATCCGACTTCTCTTTACAATTTAAGGATGTAAGACCGGCATTCTCAGGGACTTATTCTAATAGGGATAATCTTTCCAACCTAACTGTAGAAGATCGAAATTACTTTCTTCTATGCGATAATCGAGACGATTGTGTGGATTCCAGAGATTTCGGCCCTCTTCCTTTCGAAAAGATCATCGGTAAGGTGTTCTAACCTACCTGCAAATCGCCTTTTTCTATTAGAATCCATCCTAAAATTCGCGAAAAAACGGATTTTCAGGATGGTTTTGTTATAAAAACATGTATTTGAAGAGCCAAAGGCTCCTGTTTTATCAAATAACATTAAGGAAATAAAGGGAAGAAAATGACAAGAATCGCTATCAACGGTTTTGGCCGAATCGGTCGCTTGGTATTCCGTTCCGGAATCAAAGACCCAAATATTGAATTTGTAGCAATTAACGATCTAGTAACTCCGGACAACCTAGGATATCTTTTAAAATACGATTCTACTCATGGACGTTTTAACGGCACCGTGGAGCATACTGAAGACGCACTTATCGTAGACGGCAAAAAAGTTCTTTGTGTATCCGAAAGAGATCCAGAAAAACTCCCTTGGAAAGATCTGAAAGTGGACTATGTGATCGAATCTACCGGTCTATTCACTGATAGAGTCGGCGCTGAAAAACACATCAAAGCAGGAGCTAAAAAAGTAGTAATCTCTGCTCCAGCAAAAGACAAGGACATCCCTACTTTTGTTATGGGAGTGAACAACGAAAAATACGATCCAAGCAAGGATCATGTAGTTTCCAACGCTTCCTGTACTACTAACTGTCTTGCACCGATCACTAAAGTGGTTCTGGACAATTTCGGGATTGAAGAAGGTCTGATGACCACTATCCACGCTACTACTGCCACTCAACCTACTGTTGACGGTCCTTCTAAAAAAGACTGGAGAGGTGGAAGAGGCGCAATGCAAAACATCATCCCGGCTTCTACAGGTGCAGCAAAAGCGGTTGGTCTTTGTATTCCTGAAGTGAACGGAAAACTGACCGGTATGTCTTTCAGAGTTCCGACTCCGGATGTTTCCGTTGTGGACTTAACTGTTAGAACTACTAAAGAAACCAGCCTAAAAGAAATTTCCGCAAAAATGAAAGAAGCTTCTGAAGGAGCAATGAAAGGGATCCTAGGTTACACTGATGAGATGGTTGTTTCTAACGACTTCTTAAGTTCTACCCTTTCTTCTATATTCGACGCGGATGCTTGTATCGAGTTAAATTCCAGATTCTTTAAATTAGTTTCCTGGTATGATAACGAGATGGGTTACTCTAACAGAGTTCTAGACCTGATCCGTTATATGGCTAAAAAAGGTTAATCGATGCAATTACCCAGACTCGAAAACGAGGACGTCAAGGGGAAACGAGTTTTTCTGAGGGTCGATTTTAACGTCCCTCTGGATAACGGTAAAGTTTCCGACAAGACTAGAATTGAAAAGACACTTCCTACCATTGAATTATTGGTAAAAAAAGGTGCTAGGGTGGTGATCGCAAGTCACCTTGGCCGCCCTAAAGGTAAACCGGATCCTCAATATTCTATGGAACCTGTTTACGAAGTTTTTAAAGGTTTAGTTAAAACTTCCGTAATATTCTCCAAAGACGTGATCGGAGAGAATGTCGTAAAACTTTCCAAAGAACTAAAAGACGGAGAGATCCTGGTTCTGGAAAATTTACGTTTTCATAAAGAAGAAGAGGAGAATGCTCCCGCTTTTTCAAAAAGCCTGGCTGCTCTCGCTGATGTTTATGTAAACGACGCATTCGGCGCGGCTCATAGAGCCCATGCTTCTACGGAAGGAATTGCACATCTTCTACCTTCTTTTGCAGGTTTGTTGATGTACAAAGAGATCACCGAACTTTCTTCCCTTCTTTCCCGCCCTGCAAAACCTTTCGTTGCTATCATCGGAGGTTCTAAAGTCTCTTCTAAGATCAGTGTGATCAAAAACCTGATCGAAAAAGTGGATCATATTTTGATCGGCGGTGGAATGGCTTATACCTTCCTGAAATCCAGAGCGATCCCGGTCGGAAATTCTTTAGTAGAAAAAGATTTCGAAGTAGAAGCTTTCCAACTGATTGAAAGAGCCGGAGTCGCAGGTGTGGATTTCCAACTTCCCGTGGATCATATCATCGGAGATAAATTCTCTGCGGATGCAAAAACCAAAACCGTAGACAAGATGGGAATTTTGGACGGTTGGATGGGAATGGATATAGGTCCTAAGACTATCTCAAATTACGAAAAAGTAATTAAGAATGCAGCAACCATCGTTTGGAACGGTCCTATGGGAGTTTTCGAATTCGATAAATTCGCACCGGGAACCATGGCGATCGCAAAAGCGGTTTCTAAGTCCAAAGCCAGAACCGTAGTAGGTGGAGGAGATTCCATCGCTGCGATCAATAAGGCTAAGGTGGAAGATAAGATCACTCACGTTTCTACTGGAGGAGGAGCCTCCTTAGAATTTTTAGAAGGTAAAAAACTCCCCGGAGTTGTTGCTCTTCTAAATCAATAATCTAACGAATCAAAGGAAATATATATGCGCCCTAAAATTATCGCTGGTAACTGGAAAATGAATCTTTCCGAAAAGGAAGCTATTGCTTTGGCAAGCGGCCTAAAGGAAAAGTCCTCTTCTCTTCCGGATAATAAAAAGGCCGTTGTATTTCCTTCTTCTATCCATCTTGCTTCCGTTGCGAGAATATTAGAAAATTCGAAAGTATCAGTCGGCGCACAGAATATTTACCCTGCTCCTCTAACTGCTATGACCGGTGAGACTGGGCCGGACCAACTTTCAGAATTAGGGATCAAATTTGCGCTCGTTGGCCATTCCGAAAGAAGACAATTTTTGGGTGAAACAAGCTCATTCTGTAACCAAAAGATCTCTTATCTTGCAAAACATGGTTTCACTGCAGTGTATTGTGTGGGAGAAACTTTGGCGGAAAGAGAATCAGGAAATACTTTCGAAGTTCTAAAAAAGCAGATCCAAGAAGGTTTAGGTTCTATCGAAAGCGACCAGTTCCCTCGTATCTGGGTAGCTTATGAACCTGTTTGGGCGATCGGAACCGGTAAAGTAGCAACCCCAGCTCAAGCACAAGAAGCACACGCATTTATCAGAAAAGAAATTTCCGGATTATTCCAAAATGGGAAAACAATCTCGGATGTGATGCCTATCCTTTATGGTGGTTCGGTAAAAGCCGATAACGTGAAGGAACTTCTATCCCAAGCTGATATCGATGGAGGGCTCGTAGGCGGGGCCAGCCAAAAGTTAGAAAGCTTCTTAGCTTTATTCTAGTTTATTCCTACCGTCATAGAAGCCACTCAGGAAACTACTAAACGGCTTGTCAGCCTAGGGCTTGGCGGTAGTTTGGATTTAAAGCGGATTATTTCGCCAAAATATATACCTTTTTACCTTTAGGAATTCGACTCATGGGCTTTATCACCGGAACCATCCTTGTTCTTTTCGTTTTCGTCAGTCTATTTCTGATCCTTCTTGTTATGATCCAAACAGGCAAAGGAGGAATGGGTGGAGTTCTTGGTGGAGGAGCAAGCCAATCGGTTTTTGGTTCTTCTACTGCGGATGTTTTGACTAAAGCAACCAGAGTTGCTGGACTTCTTTTTTTGGCTCTATCTCTGATTCTTTCTTTCCTTTTTGCGAAGACTAGTGGATACAATACCACTCCAACACCTGAGATCCTTCCTCCACCTGTTGCGGAAGAGGCCCAGGGCAACCAAGGAGGGACAAATGCCCAAGAATCCGCGCCTACTACCGCTCCAAGTACCGAAACTCCAGCGCAACCTAAGCCTTAATTTTACTTTCTCTCCGAAGGCGGCTTTTCAGGCCGTCTTCGTTCTGCTCCTTCTACTTTCCTCTCTTTCCATAAACGCTCAAAACCAGGATGGGACAAAATCCCAGAACAATTCTTCCTCTTCTTCTACCCAAATGTTGAACCAGCGTATCTTACGTGCGTATGAAAGCCTAAGTATCGCAAGAGAACTTTTGAAATTCGAAAGAATGGAAGCTTTGCCTATCGGGACATTGGTAACTTGGGTAGGAAATTATCCGAACCGTAAAGGTGTAAAAATCACTAAGTTCTCAGTGACCCAATCTACTACTCCGGGCGGGATAGAAAAAGCGGAAGAAAAGTCCATTCTTCTGGAATTTAACGGATCTACTCTTTCTAAGGTGGTTTCTGAAATTAAAACTGCAAATTATTCCGCAGAAGACACGATCATGATCCGTATGACGGACACCACTCCTTTGGATAATAATGTGGATGATCTGGTAATCTATGCAGATAAGAACGGTAAAGAGGCGGAATATCCTCTGAATTACCTACCTGATGAGGGGGTAAACCGGGATAGATCCGAGTTTAAGAAAGAATTTTACTTAAAACTGATCGAGGATTTTTTCGTGCACGTTCTAAGACTCCAAGAAATGCAGTCTCAACATTCTTCCAGAAATCAAAAAAAATTACTGCAAAGTTATAAAGAATCCCTAGAATATTGATCCGGATGTCATCCCTAATGGAAAACCTCCACGAAAGAGCGGAGGAACTCCAAGCAATTCTGGACGGAATCACGGAGCCCCTAGTTTTAATAGACTCAGGCTTCAGGGTTCGTCGTGTAAACAAGGCCACTCTTGAATTTTCAAGTGAGCCGGATTTTCCTTCTACCCTTGGTAGAAAATGTTACGAGGTTCTGTACAATCGTTCTGCGGTTTGTCCCTATTGTCCGATGAAGGACCATCACGAAAACGAACCGGACTTCGACGCTCAGTTCGAAGGAAAGGGAGAAGTTGGGCGTGAAATATTCCACGTGGCCAACAACCAAAAAGAAACATTATACTTAGATTTTTTCCCAATTCGTAAGGATGGAAGTATTGTCTCCATAGTGGAGAAGATCAGCAATATCACTCGTATCAAAGAAAAAGAAGAAGAGAATCTTAGAATACGTAACCTTGCTTCTCTTGGTATTTTTATTTCCGGTGTGGCGCATGAGTTGAATAACCCACTCACAGGTATGAGTCTCACTCTCCAAAACTTAATGAATAATTTATCAAGTATGGATCCGACTTTTTTTCGTAAAAGATTGGAGATGATCAAAGAAGATCTTACGCGTGCCGCGATGATCGTTTTAGATGTGATCAGTTTTGCTAAACCGGATAAATTAGTTACTACAAACGCGGATATTCATGAAACCATAATGAAAGCAAAGGACTCAGTCACTTGGGTCTATCCTGTTCTTTCCAAAAACACGGAATGGGAAATTTTAAGTGAACCTGGTATGACCTTCCAATTTAATCCGGTCAAGATGGAGAGATTGTTTATTAATCTTTTCAAAAACTCTCTACAAGCTTACGATTATGGAGAAGGTAAGATCAAAGTAGAAGTACGACGCACTCGTAATATGATGCATATTTTTGTGGAAGATACCGCGGGGGGAATTCCGGAAGATATGCTGGATAAAATTTTCTCTCCATTCTTCTCTAAAAATAAGTCGGGGATCGGAACCGGTCTCGGACTTTCCATCTGCCACTCTATCGTAAGAGAACATTCAGGAGAATTGACTGTTCGTTCTTATGATAGAAGGACCAGATTTAAAATTTCTCTTCCATTAGTACAACCCAAAGGAAACTAAATTGTCCAATCATCGTATCTTAGTAGTAGAAGATATACATTCCATCAGGGAGGCGGTAAAAGATATCCTGGTCAGAGATTACGAAGTTTTCGATGCAGAAAATTACGATGAGGCGGTTAAAATTCTTTCTAAGGAACATGTGGATCTAGTCATTACGGATATTCGTATGCCTGGAAAATCAGGATTGGATCTGATTAAGACAATCCAAAAGGAATATCCTTCAGTTCAATATTCATTAATGACCGCTTATAATATTAATGATTATATAAACTTCGCCTACCAACACGATATCTGGAATATCATTCCCAAATATTCTTTCTTGGATATTAACCTGATCACTGTGATGGTCAAAAAACTTCTCTACAAAGATATTTTCGGAGTAGAAAAATATTTCGGTCCGGACTTCAAAATCTTAGAAGGAGATGGAGAAGAAGAATTTTTAGTCCCACCGGAAAACGGGATGGTATTCCGCAAGATCAGTTCGGACAAGGATCGAAATTATATCTGCAATCGTGTTGGTAAATTCCTGATCGAAAAAGGAGCTCCTAATGCGGTCCAGCAAATCTTAGAAGAGCTAACTTCTAACGCAATGATCCGTGCACCGAGAGACTCTAAGGGAAATTCTAAATATCAGTATGAACTTCCTTCACGGGATCTACTTGTTCCTTTGGAACATATACAACTCGCTGAAACCGATTATTTTGAGATTGGTTACGGGATAGCGGAGAATTCTTATATTGTAGTAGTTCGAGATCATTTCGGTTCTTTGAACAAAAAAGAAATTTTGAAACGTTTAGACAGACATATCACTGTAGACAGCCCGACAGGTTTGCCTGCAGGTCTTGCGGATTCTCATGGTCGCGGTTTGTATATCTGTAGAGAGATCTCTGATCAGCTGATCTTCAATATAGAGAAGGATACAAGAACTGAAATTATCGCGTTATTAGATAAGCAGACCAATAAGGGCTATAAGTCTCTGTCGATTTACGAGGTTTGAGACACGGAGTTTGTAAAAGTCGCTGAGTATTATTCACGCAGAGGCGCAGAGCCGCTGAGGATTGTTAAGCGGCGGACGTTGGAGTTCCTACACGACAATCTATCTCAGCAATTCCCGATAAAGAACGATATCACTTCCGCCTTCCAAAAATGCTTCTCCATTGCGGCCGGAAGAATAAAAGCGAAACGGTTTCTCTCCGGTTCGGATCTTTTCTTCTTTAAGGATATAACCTTCTTCATCTAAGAAGAATAAAACCCCTTCCCATTCTCCTGCAAACCAAGAACCTGAGTGGAATACTGTTTGGTAGACAGATTGTGCCTTATTACGATTTTTTTCGAAGATCACTTTTCCTGACTTGGAATATAAGGTCAGTTTATCGGAAAAACCGGCAAGAACTCCACCGTCATTCGAGACAGCTAAATTCACTTTATAAGGGATCACTCTACCTAGATTCCATTCTTCCGATTCGGATCCGTCTCTGTCATATACTCGGATAAAGTCTCTATTGTTTTTCAAAAAATGAACTGCGATCTTTTGTCCGTTAGCGGAAATAGAAAGGCTTTTTGCAAATACGGGTTCCTTCTCCCCTAATTTAGCTTCGAAAAGTTTTTCTCCTTTTCCATCTAAAAGAAATAATTCTCCGCCTGAAAATAGGACTGCAGTTTCTCCATTAGAAATTCCTTTTGGAGCAAATGAGATGTCGGTCAAAAATCTTCCGTCAAGTTTTTTAGCACCCAAGGTGTTTCCGTTAATATCGGAAACTAAAACTTGGTTATTATCTCCGGATAAAAAGAGAACAAGATTTCCATCCGGATGAATACGAGGATAACTTTTATAATCTTTGGTCCAAAGTAGTTCTCCTGCTTCCGAAAAAAACTCAACGGAACTTCCGATTTTTTTGTAAGCCAAATATCCTTTGGCTCTGAGTGGGTATTCAATTCTGAGTGAATCGTCTGTCGGAATGGACTCTCCCCAAGGAATTCTGATATAGGAAGTTTTAGTTTTGTATCCGTTGATGATTCTCTCCGGATCAAAATCGCTACGAGGATCTGGAAAACTAGCTAATTTAGATTCTTTATTCCAATACCAGGTTTTTTGTACGGTTCTCGCAGATTCGTATGGATTCCCTAAAAAATAATAAAATCCTAAAAAGAATACTAAACTTAGGGCCAAAATCCTATAGATCATACGAGTTTCCTCAATCGATTATACATTAGATAAAGAGAAGTGGCGGCCACCACTTCTCGGAAGAGTTCTCTCTTAAAAGGCAGAAAGAGTTCCTTCACTTCCGTTGGTTGACCCTTGATATGGGTTCCTATAAATACTGTTCCTACTTTTTTTGTAGGAGTTCCACCACCAGGTCCAGCGATCCCTGTAATACTAATTGCCAGATCCGTCCCGAGAATCCTTGCTCCGTTATCCGCCATCTCTATTGCGGTTTCCTCACTCACTGCACCGTGTGCTTCCAGAGTTTCCTTTTTTACCCCGACAATATTTTCTTTGATCAGGTTGGAATAACTGACCACAGATCCTAAAAAATACTCGGAAGATCCTGCACGGTCCGTAAGTATCTTAGCAGCGAGTCCACCTGTGCAACTTTCAATCGTTCCTAGGGTAAGTTTTTTTTCAGAGAGGAGTTTTGGAAATTCTTCGAATAAATCCCCTGTACAAAGTCCGCGATATTTCTCTTTGGTTTTTTCGATCAGCTCTTGGACTAAGTTTTTGTCTCCGGATTGGTAAGTGACTCGGATAAATCCTTTTTTAGCGGCTACTCCCCAAACTGCTTTACCGTTCTTTAATGTTTCAATCCCCTCTATAAATTCTTGTTGGAATAAGGACTCACTCATTCCCCAGATAAACAAAAAATCTGAATATAGTTCTCCGGATTGGAATTGTTTCTGGATCAAAGGGACCAATTCCTCTTTGAACATAGTCACCATCTCGGAAGGGACCCCGGGCATACAAGTCAGATAAGCACCTGGTTGGAGTTCCGACCAAAATCCAGGAGCAATTCCTACGGAATTATTTAAAACGGTAGAATTGGATGGAATAGAAACCTGTCTTAATGCGGTAGTCAGAGCCTCTTGGAATCCTTTTCCACGAAGACGATATAATGCCTGGAGTCTATCATGAGCTTTTTCATTCAGCACTGCTTTCGAAGAAGTAAGTTCACATACCACTTCCAAAGTATAATCGTCTTCAGTAGGTCCAAGACCGCCTGTCATCACAAGAAGAACTGGACTTTCCTTAGAAGCTCCAGAAGCTAAATTTTTTAACTCATCTCGGATCAGTTTAGGATCATCGGGCAATACTAAAAACTTTTCGGTAGAATAGCCTAAACCAAAAAGTTCATTCGCGATCCAGGAAGAATTTGTATCTTGGCTTCTTCCCGCAGTCAGCTCTGAACCTGTGGAAATGACTGTGACCCGAGGTGGATTCAATCTTCTTTCTCCAATCTTTCAGGAGCAGAAACTCCGAGTAGAGCTAAACCTTCCGCTAACACAACACGAACTGCTTGGCAAATCCTTGCGAGTCCCAGTCTTGTAGACTCATCGGAATCTTTCAGCCTATTATTTTTTGCTATATAGAATTGAGTGAATGCTCTTGCAAGATTCTGTAGATAATTCGCTATCCTATGAGGTTCTAAGGTCGCTGCTGCATCCAGAACTTCTTCCGGAAAACGAGAGATCCAGAAAAGAAGTCTTTTTCTCTCTTCAGTCATTTCAAGATTTTCTAATGCGCTTGCATCAGAGTTAGTTCCTACTTCTCTGAATATAGAACAAACTCTCGCATGTGCATATTGTAGATAGAATACAGGATTTTTATCCGACTCATCCTTAGCCAAATCCAGATCAAAATCCAGAGGAGAATCCAAGGACCTCATCGTGAAGAAATAACGTGCCACATCTTTTGCATGTTTTCCCAAATAACCCAGAAGATCTTCCATTGTCTGGAATTCTCCCGCACGTTTACTCATTTTCATCTTCTGTCCGGCCATGAGAAGATTGACCTGTTGAGCTATGATCACTTGGAAATTTTCTTTAGGATAACCTAATGCTTGGACTGCACCTGCAAGTCTTGCTATATACCCGTGATGGTCCGGTCCCCAGATATCTATGATCTTCTCATAACCTCTGGAAATTTTATCATTATGATAAGCTATATCCGCGAGAAGATATGTAGGACGTCCATCATCCCGAACGACCACACGATTTTTGTCGTCTCCGTAATCTTCCGATCTAAAGACTTGTTTACCTTCTTCTTCAAAAACTTTGCCGGATTTTTTTAAGTTTTCGAGCACTCCCAAAACCTTTCCGGATTCGTGAAGTGTTGTCTCGGAAAAAAATCTATCAAAACCTACTCCGAATAGATCCAAATCTTTTTTTTGCCAGATCAAATTGGATTCTACAGTCCAACGGGAACATTTCTCTGCGAGAGCCAAATATTCCTTTTTTTCGAGATGGGATTTAATCTCTTTTTCAGTATTCGAATTTTCTAATAATTGTTTAGCGATTATATTGAGGTAATCTCCCCTATACCCTTCCGCAGGGATCACATTTTGGGAAAGTAGCTCATCGATGGATCTTCCGTCTTCTGCATTCTCTTGGATAGAAGAAGTTTCTCCCAAAGTTTCCCGAATACGAACCATCGTGGAAACACCAAGTAAAAACACCTGGTTTCCGTAATCGTTTACATAAAATTCCTTATCTACAGAATGACCTACCGCTTTGAGCAGATTTGCAAATGCTTCTCCTGTAGCGGCAGCTCTTGCGGAAACAATATTTAGCGGTCCGGTCGGATTCGCGCTTACGAATTCCAAATTTATCTTTTTAGGATTTTCTAATTTAGGAAATAGTTCTTTTTTCTGGATCGTGTTTTCCAAGAATCGGATCAAAAAAGAAGGAGAAATCCGAAAATTCACAAAACCGGGAGGAGTAAAATCCACCTTTTCGAATAGATCCGTTTTAGCCTGCAGATAACTCACAAGAAGAGCTGCGGAATCCAAAGGTTTTTTGCCCAGAAGTTTGGAATTTTCCAAAGCGAAAGAAGTGGAATAATCTCCGAAGGATTCTTCTCTGGAATATTCTATTCGGATCCGTAAATCCGCAAAGGAAACGTTAGGCGCTTCTTTTTCGCAATAGAGTTTTACTCCTTCCTTTAAAGCTTCTAAAACGAGTTGTTTAAGAGTTTCCGTTTCTTTCATTCTGACTTTTGTAGTAATTCCTATTTTTTAGGGGAGTTATCATCCCAATCAGGAAACAGTCGTTTGCTTCCGATCAGTTTCCAACTTTTATCCAGGGCCCCAAGGACCAGATTTTTCTCCCTCAGGATACATTCAAGATATTGGCAATTTCTAGATGCCTCGGAGATAACAGGACGAGGTGGGATATCCTTCTTCCCCCATCTTTCCTGAAGGACGATCAGAAAGACCAAGCCTACAGTATAGATAAGTAAGAATGCTGTTTTAAAAAGTTTATCCAAGATTTTCCCCTAGGGATTCGTACAACATAGGTTCCGATTTAAGTCTTTTTCCAAGTAGAGGTTTTAAGGCCCGGTTGCTTAAGCTATCCGCCTCCTTCAGGAGTTCAAGGGAAATCTTTTTGTCTTTCAGGTCCCTGTATCTCAATGCAAGGCAATCTTGGACGAATAATACGAGTCCATACTTGTCCGGTTTAGGATTTCCACAATCCCCGCAGACTATTTCGAAATGAGTTTCATCCAAAGTGCAGGATTGGATCTCCGAAAGATTTTTTCCGCAGCTTGCACATTCCATTTCCTTGGATAAAAACCCACCCACATATAATAACTTCAGTTTAAAAAAAGGTAAGAACACAGGTTTGTAACCGTCTTCGTCCAATTCTTTTAAGGCGCCCAGAAGAAGTTTATATTCCATCGGATGAGAACCACCTTCCGTCAAAAAGGAAGAAACAAGTTCCACCAGATACGAAACTAAAACTGTTCCTGAATATCCTGTCTTCGCCTTGTCGAATCTTCTGATCAATCCGATCTCTTTTACGTTAAACGTTTCTCTTCCTTGCGTAAAATAATAATCTAATACGGTAAGAGATCCGGGTTCCACTGCGGCTATAGGTCTTGTCTTACTTTTTTTAATCCCTTTTACTCTAAAACTTCCTACTTCTCCTTCTTCCGGTAGAAGTCGTAAAAATGCATCACCTTCGGGAAGAATGCGGCTTTCCATCACGATTCCAGTGGTTTTTTTTAAGGCCCCAGAACCAGATCCAGACATAGATCCTCCTTCTCCTTCATTAGAGCCTCGTCGTCCTCTCCTCGTTCATGATCATAACCGATTAAATGTAAAAAGCCGTGCACGAATAATCTGAAAAATTCATCTTCTTCACTATGGCCGATATTCTTTGCTTGGGCCTTGCATGTGTCCCAAGAGATCACAATCTCACCTAAACTCAAGATAGGTCCGAAATTTTCTTTTTTGTTTGGGGGAAGTTCCCAAGGAGTCAGATCAAAACTTAAAGGAAAGGAAAGAACATCAGTCGCATAATCTTTCCCTCTTCTAACACGATTCAATTCTTGAATCGATTCATCATCAGTCAAAACCAAAGATAGATGAGTATTTACATTAGGAAAAGAGAATGCACTTAAGATTTCCCACCGAGATCCCAGAGCAGTTTCAGATAACCAAACAGGAAGAGATTTCGGATCGAAATCCGAAGAAAACTCGAACAATTCAATGACTCTTAGGGGCGTGTTTCCCCAGAATATTTTTGTTCTTCTCCTCCAAAGCTTTTGTATCCTCAGGCTTAGGATATTTAGGTCTGGAGTGAAGACTAGAAAGAAGAACTTCTTTGAAAGAATATTTTACGACTTCCAGATCTCCTAAGGTAAGTCCACATTCATCCAATTGGTTCTCGGTCAATTTACCGTTCACGATCTTAGTGATGAGTGCATCTAAAGCTTCCGGAGTTACTTCTTCCAAGGATCTACTCGCTGCCTCTAAACTATCTGCAATCATAACGATCGCGGTTTCTTTTCTTTGAGGTTTAGGGCCCGGATATTGGAAGTCGGCTTTTTTCAATTTTTTCTTTTGAGAAGGAGAAAGTTCCGCAAGAGCCTTATGATAGAAGAACGCCATGGTAGAAGTTCCGTGATGTTCCGGGATAAAATCGATGACTTCCCGAGGAAGCCTCGCCTTCTTAGCCATCTCTATTCCATCCAAGACGTGATCGATGACTATTTTAGCTGCCTTCGCTGGATTATTCTTATCGATGTTTTCCTTTTTAGGGATCAAGTGTTGGTTCTCTACGAAAAATCCTGCATTCGGGATCTTACCTATATCGTGGAAATACACACCAACCCTAGTCAAAAGCCAATCTAATTCCAAATTTTGAGCCGCCCTTTCTGACATGGCAGCTACCAAAAAAGTATGAGTATAAGTAGAAGGTGCCTTGGTCAGAAGATCCTGCAGCAATGGATGACCTGTATCTGCAAGTTCCAGCAACTTAAATCTGGTAGGTATATTAAACACATACTCATAGATAGGAAGAAGTAGCTGAGTCAAAGTGGAACATACGAATCCATTCACTAAACATAATAAATACAATCTGAATATATTCGATTCCCAAAGGTCTCTCATATAAGATCCGGATGGAACTGCCACCCAATAATTCCTGGAATCGAATAGATATCCGGAAGAAGAGATCAATATTTGGACCAGGGCCATATAGAACCCTGCCTTGATAAAATCGATCCTCTTTCTCATTTTTCTTCCATAAGTGGCCGCAACAACAGTCATCACGAAAGCTAAAATGAAAGAAGTAGGATTGTATCTAGAAGCGGCAAACACGAAGAAGGACAGGAAAAATCCGATCGCAATCGACAATTGTTCATCGTAGATCATGGACAGGATCAGACAAACCATTCCGGTCGGGATCACAAGTGCAAAGTAAAATACGGAATCGTAACTATTCTCAAAACTGAAGAATGCCTTAGATGCAAGATAAGCCCATAATACCAGGGACCAGATCAAAGTGAATACAATCACGTTACTCGATACGTCATTCAATCGTTTTGGATTATACTTCTTTAAAAACGCATAAACTATAATTACAAAAATGGATTGGATCAGAAGAATAGATATAATGGATGCGATATTGGCACGAGTGGCATATCTATTTACTATTAGCAATTTCTGATAGATATCGGGAGTGATGATCTCTCCCGCTTTTACAATGGTTTCTCCCGCATTGATCCTGCTACTAACAGGCTCCGTCCTATCCATGACGGCTTGTTTTTGATTTTTGGTTTCTTCTACGTTGTAAGTACAAGCCGGGTTAGAATATACGTAAGTGAGTGCAAGTTTTTGGATCACAGAAAGAAGCTGAGGATCTGTGGCCTGTAATTTCTCCGCAGCCAAACGATTCAAAGAATCTATTGTAGCGCTATCCCTATATAGATACATACGAGGGATCACAAGTGTTCCCTCTACGGAGGAGATCTGCTCCTTATTTCCGCTAGCACCTGAATTACGAACTCTTGCTTCCGCAGAACGGATCGCGGAATAATCTCCAGGCTGGTCTCTCAAAATACAAAAATTAGAAAAAACTAAATTACTATATTGTTGGACCAAATCCCTGACCCTGGACTTACCTGGAGTCTTAAGTAGTAGCTCTAACTCTTCTTTGGATCTATTTTTCCATCTTGGAACTGCAGTCAGCAATTCTGCAGAAGTTTTCACCTCACCGGTAGGTTTAGGCTCTCTATACTTCTCCATATCCTCTTGGATAGCGGGGCGAATTACATCTATTAGAACTCTATAATCTCTATCAAAAAAATTAGGGGCTGATTGAAAGGCCTTCAGTCTTTTGGCCTTCGTTTTTTCTTCGTCTTCGTAAACTATATCTTTAGTGGAGACAACTTTATCCAAAGCATTTTTGCCTTCCGAATAAGGACCGTCTTGAGAAAGATTAATTTTGTCCTGACCGAAAAATGGGATCGCAAGCATCCAAGTCACGATAATCAAAGTGATCGCCGTGAGGATTACCTGGAATTTTCTCACGAAAGAAATCGGACGGATCTTGGTCAAAGTATCCGTTATCCAAGCCATCCCTCTTTCTAATAGTGATCCCAAAGGAAACATTACAATTCCTCGAACTTCCTCACGATGGTTTCCACCAGAGGGTGTCTTGTGATATCTTCTTTTCCGAAAAACACCTGGCCGATTCCTTCCGTCTGTCTGAATAAGTTTACCACACGATCGAAACCAGATCTACCATGTTCTAAGTCGATTTGGGTCACGTCTCCGGAGATACACATCCTGGAATTTCGGCCCAAACGGGTCATAATCATTTTAAGCTGAGCCAGAGTACAGTTTTGGGCCTCGTCCAAAATGATAAAACTTTTGGAGAGAGTCCTTCCCCTCATGAATGCTACCGGTGCGATCTCTATTTTTGTAAGCGCTATGTATTCTTGGGTTTTTTCGAAACCGATACATTCGTTCAGAGCGTCGTAAACCGGACGAAGATATGGATCCACTTTTTGATTCAAATCTCCGGGTAAAAATCCTAGATTTTCTCCAGCTTCTACCGCAGGTCTTGTTAGAACGATCTTATCCACGATCCCATTTTGCAAAAATCTGCAAGCCATTGCGACCGATAAGAATGTTTTTCCGGTTCCAGCAGGACCGATCCCGAAAGTGATCAGATTATTTAAGAAAGATTGAATATACTTTTCCTGGTTTTTAGTCCTGGAATAAAGATGTTTTCCCTTGTATGTGGTGAGAATTTTTTCATTAGGTTTGAAAGGCTCGTCATCCGACTTACGCTCTTCCTTCTTCTTTTCCCGAGTGGCTTGTTTGAGAAGATAACCGAAATCGAATGAATCCGTAAAATCACGGTCCGGTCTGTCCCTATAATTGGTTTCCAATAATCTGAAAAAATCTAAGGCGAATTCCACCTTTGTAGGAATTCCTTCTACCTGGAAACCGTTCCCTCGAGGGATTAGATCGATCTCCAATTGTTTTTCCAAATTTCTGACACCCGTATCGTTGATCCCGCAGATCTTACGATACAGGTCTTGGTTTTCGAAAGTAAACTGTTCTTTCCTGATACGATTAAACCTTTATCAACCTAAGCTTCAATTCTTGGAGCTGTTTCTCTTCCACTTCAGACGGACATTCGCTCATCAAACAAACACCCTTCTGTGTTTTAGGGAATGCGATCACATCTCGGATGGATTTTCCGCCGGTCATCAGCATCATGATCCGATCTATTCCGAATGCAATCCCTCCATGAGGAGGTGCCCCATATTCCAAGGCCTCCAATAAGAAGCCGAATTTTTCTTTAGCTTCCTCAGGTCCGATCCCCAAAGTGGAGAAAACTCGAGTCTGCACATCTTTGGAATGGATACGAATGGAACCTCCACCGATCTCCACACCATTTAGCACCAGATCGTAAGCTTTTGCGAGTGCATTTCCCGCTTCTTTTTGGAGTCTTTCCTCGGAAGAAAAAATTTCCAAACTGGAATCTCCAGGAGAAGTGAACGGGTGGTGCAAGGAATCCCAACGTTTGCTGTCCTTATTCCACTCGAACATAGGAAAGTCCACGATCCAGGAAATATGAAAGCTTCCTTCTGCAGGTTTGTCAAATCTTTCCGAAAGTTTCAGACGTAGAGCGCCTAGGGAATGATTTACGATTTCTCTTTCATCCGCTCCGAAAAAGACCATGTCTCCTTCTTTTGAGCCGACCATACTTGCGATTTTAGAAAGAGCTTCCGGAGTGAATCGTTTTGTAATAGTGGATTCTAATCCTTCTGCCCCGTGTTTCATGTAAGCAAGGCCTTTTGCTTTATAATCTCGGTTCAACCAAGCAGTCAGATCTTCTATCTCTTTTCTGGAAATTATAGAACCGCCAGGAACACAGACTGCTTTTACTACTCCGCCGTTTGCAACTGCACCTGCAAATACCTGGAAATCCGAATCTTTTACGATCTCCGAAACATCTACCAATTTCATTCCGAAACGAAGGTCAGGTTTATCGGAACCGTATTCTTCCATGGCTTGTTTATAAGGCATTCTAGAGAATGGGCCCTTGAAATCCAGACTGAATACATCCTTCATCACTTTGGAGAATAGACCTTCAATCTCGGAAAGGATCTCTTCTTGAGAAACAAAGGAGAATTCCATATCCAACTGAGTGAACTCAGGCTGTCTGTCAGCTCTTAGGTCCTCATCTCTGAAACATTTTACGATCTGGAAATATCTCTCCATTCCCCCAACCATCAGGATCTGTTTAAAGATCTGAGGAGACTGAGGAAGAGCATAGAATGAGTTCGGGTTTAAGCGAGAAGGTACCAAAAAGTCGCGTGCTCCTTCCGGAGTGGACTTGTTCAGGATCGGAGTTTCAATCTCTACGAACTTACGAGAATTTAGATAATTACGAATTGCGAATACGAACTCATGACGTTTTATCATTCTGTTCTTAAGTTCGTCTCTTCTGAAATCCAGATATCTGTATTTGAGTCTGTTCTCTTCGGAAATCTCTTCGAACTCATCCAAGGAGAAAGGAGGAGTTTTTGCCGAGTTCAGAATAATCAATTGGTCTACAACAAGCTCAATCGTCCCGGTTTTCATTTTGGGATTAATACTTTCCGCATCCCGTTTTTTAAGTTTCCCTTGGACTGCAATCACGTACTCGGAGCGGATCTTCTCTGCAGAAACAAAGTTCTCTCCCAGGATTTCTTTACGTAATACTACTTGAAGTATCCCTGTTCTATCACGGAGATCCACAAAGATGACCCCGCCTTGGTCCCGGAATCGGAAAGACCAACCGAATAAAGTGAGAGTTTTTCCCTCTTGGGCGTCAGTTACTTCTCCCGCCCAGGCTCTTGATTTATAACCTTCTAAAATCCAATCTTCCAAAGAAATTCCAGTTCCTTATTTATTATATGAGTGCATGCCCAGTTCGGTTAACACCTGGATAAGGCTACCGTTCTGCAAAATTCGATCTTTCCGAATCTACACGTTATCAAATCTGGAAAGTTCAGGTCGGAAGGCAAGTGGAAAAGAACCTGTTGGTCCGGACCTGTTTTTGGCGATGATGATCTCCGCCATTCCCTTCATTCTGGGATCTTCCTCTTCGTCCTTTCCCTTCTCTCCACGATAGATGAATGTAACAATATCCGCATCCTGCTCGATCGCACCCGACTCTCTTAAGTCCGCAAGTTGAGGTCTTTGGTCCTTGGATCTTTGCTCAATGGAACGGTTCATCTGAGAAAGTGCGATGACGGGACATCTTGCTTCTTTGGCCATCTGTTTAAGAGCTCTGGAAATCGAGGAAACCTCTTGTTGTCTTCCCCCGTCCCTATTTTTGGGATCGTTCATGAGCTGTAGATAGTCCACAATGATGAGTCCAAGAGTTTCGTTGGTGAGAAGTTTACGGACCCTTCCCTTAAAATCGTCTACGCTTAGTGCACCGGAGTCATCAATATAAATAGGAGAAGAAGTTACCTTAATGATTGCATCAATCAACTTGGGAGCATCCGATTTGGTAACTTCGGAACGTTTTAATTTGTTCGATTCTACCTGAGCATAAGAGCATACAAGTTTGAGTAGAAGTTCCATTCTACTCATCTCTAAAGAGAAAATTACCACAGGTCGATTATGGATCAGCGCCACGTTGGATGCAATATTCAAAGCCAAGGTAGTCTTACCGTTACCGGGTCTCGCGGCCAAGACCATCATCTCGTATTCTTTCAAACCGGAAGTCATCTCATCAAACTGAGTAAAATTAGTTCTGAGACCTTTGATCTGACCTCTACTCTCCATGATCTCTTTGATATATTCGGAGAGCGCCGCCTTATCCCCGGAAACAGGAAGAAGTCCTTTTACATCCGCAGATCTAGAAACATCGGTAAGACTTTGTTCAATTTGATTGAATACAGATTCGTTTTCGCCCGGTTCTTTCTGGATCAACTCCAGGGCGTTCATTAATAATTTCGAATATTTTCTTCTTTCGGAAAGACGTTTGATCCTTTCCGCATAATAACCCAGTGGATGGGAAACTACAGAATCCTTATAAAGAGAATAAATATATTCATATTCTCTTTCGGGATCTTTGAGTAGGGAGTTTTCTTTTAAGAAGTTTAGGACGGAAACCGGATCTACAGCGATCCTTTTGTCCACAAGGTCCAGAATCGCCTTGTAAATTCTTCTGTTTGTATCTTGGTAAAAATCCTCGGGAACGAGGGGGATATCGATTAGATTATCCGCTCCTTTAAGAAGAAGAAATCCGAGAAAAGACTTCTCGGATTCCAGTTCGAACAAGGAGTCGGATTGCATTCTTGTTCCGGCTTACGCTTCGGTAGAAACGACTTCCTCTTTCTTCACATGAACTGTGATAGTCGGGAGGATACCTTCTGCAAGACGCACTTTTAATTTAAAGGAACCTAGGTTACGGATAGGCTCTGGGAATTCGATTTTACGTTTGTCTACTTCGAATCCTGCGGTTTTCAACAAAGCTGCTACATCAGCAGGAGTTACCGCTCCAAAAAGTTTATCCCCGCCTCCGGTCTTAACGGAAATTTCGAATTCTTTTCCGTTTAGTCCACTCGATACGGATTCCATATCTTTCTTGCGTTTTTCTTTTTTAAGATCTGCAAGTTTCTTTTGGTGAAGAGCCATTTTGGTCTTACCTTCGGAAGCTCTTACAGCGAGTCTTTGAGGGAAAAGAAAATTACGAGCGAAACCGTCCGCAACTTCCCTTACATCTCCCGCGTCTCCTAAGTTAGAAACATCTTTTTGTAATATTACTCTCATTAGTTTCTCCTTAGTTTACTTTGAACGGTAGAAGACCGATGCTGCGCGCTTTGCGGATCTCTCTAGCGAGTATTCTTTGATACTTTGCAGAAGTTCCGGTAATTCTTCTTGGAATGATCTTACCACGGTTAGTGATAAATCTTTCCAAAAGTTCGGTATTCTTATAATTAATTTGTTTAGCAAGTTCAGGGTCTGCGGTAAAACGGCAAACTTTCTTCTTATACTTGTTTTGTTTTTTAGGGGGGCGTCCTCCATCTTGATCTAAAGGCATGCCCTCAGCAGTCATTTCCTGCTTTGTTTCTTCTTGTACTTCGTTATCTGACATGAGTTTTGTCCTCGTTAAAAAGGTATATCGTCGTCCATTGCAGAACTTCCCATATCATCTTGAGCAGATGAATAAGAAGAAGATCCGCTATTTGCGGAAGAGCCGTACTCTCCGCTTCCATTCTCCCTTGCACCGCCTATCATCTGGAAATTTTCCACAACGATACGAATGCGGGAGGCCTTCTTGCCTTCCATGGTTTCCCAGGTGTCCTGCTTAAGGCGTCCCTCGATCACGAGTTGTTTGCCTTTCTTGCAGTATTGCTGGATGATATCCGCGCCTTTTCCCCAAGCCTCGCAGTCGAAAAAATGAGTTTCCTCTTTTTTCTCTCCGCCGGTTACATAAGTGCGACCGTTAGCTAAGGAAAAATTCACAAGAGAAGTCCCGTTTACGGTTTTAAATTCCGGATCACGGGTCAGGCGCCCAACAAGGGTCACCCGATTGATATCGTTAGCCATTGAGGCGGACGATCATAGAGCGAAGTAAATTTTGGTTCAGACCAAAGTCACGCTCTACCTTTTCTAAGGCGGATTGTTCTGCATTCACTTTGAAGTGTGTGAATATTCCGTAGTCTTGGTGTTGGATTGGATGCCAAAGTTTTTTTTGACCCCAATCTTCTTCTGCGGTAACGTTGATGGAATGCTTTTTGAAGATCTCTAGGACTTCAGTTTTAGCTACTTCCTTCGCGGTTGAACGCGTGATTGTAGTAATCTCGTAGTTTCTCAAAAGTTTCTCCTATGGGAAAATGCCCGTCTGCGCAAATGCGGCGAGCAGAAGAACCGAATTTTGTCCTATTTTCGGCTTTAGGGGCAAGGGGTCAAGTGGAATAGATTTGGGCGTCTTAGCTCTCAAAAAGGTGCTAAGGCGTAATTAGAATCAATATTCCGCCAACCTTTCCTATTTCTAATTTTCATTATCCGAGTCCATCCTCTAACTCTCCAAACAATGCAACGGAATGTCTTTTCTGTCCCTACAGCGTATATTTCATGAATTTTGCTTGCGATTTCATGAAATCAGACCACCATTTTCTGGAAGGTTCAGAATATGGCAAACTTACAAGTCAGGGACATAGACGACAGACTCTATGAAGCATTAAAAAGGAGGGCCGAAATGGAACACAGATCCGTAAGCCAAGCAGTAGTTCTTCTGATCGAAAACTATCTAGCACATGACAATAAAGAATCCGAACGTAAGACCTTAGGTTTTTTAGAATTATCAGGCTCTTGGGTAGATGACAGAAGTCCTGATAAAATCGTAAAGGACATACGCTCCTCTCGAACCAAGAACACATTAGGGAAAGATGCAGATGAGCTATTTGATTGATACTGATATCATCATCTATAGCTTAAAGGAAGATCCGATTGTTCGGCAAAATTTTTTGGATCGTAAGAACTCCATCAAATCGGTTTCCGTAATCACTTACGGAGAATTGGTCTTTGGAGCCCAGAAATCTACCTACAAGGAAAGAAATCTGGCGACGGTTCGAAGAATTGCCGAACTTTTTCCGGTGATAGAATTGACCGAAGGAATTATGGAAACCTACGGGGAACTCAAAGCTGCTCAACAGAAAAAAGGGAGTATAGTCGAGGACTTTGATCTACTTATAGAATCCACTGCCCTGTATTTGAATTATACCTTAGTCACGAATAACGAAAGGCATTTCCAGAAAATTCCGGGATTGAGAATAGAAAATTGGGCTTACGTAGCTTAATCCAGTTCCACCCAGGCCCTGTCCCCATCGATCCGAATCTTAGTACCCAAGTCTTGGGAAAGGACTGCAATTTCTTTTAAAAAATTCTCGGCTTCCTTTCCTTCAAGAGGCCTGACCAAATGATCTTCGTTTTGGAACTTTCCAAAAATAGGCACAAGCTCTATATTGATCAATTTGTTTTTCTTAATATGAAGTATTACGATTAAGTTATGGTTTAAATAGGCGTTCCTACTTCCGAAAATCAAATTTCCCAAAGAATAAAATATGATCGTGTTTCCTATCTTCTCGATACCTTGAGGAATATGAGGATGATGCCCTACTATAATATCCAATCCCCCATCGGCCAAAGTTTTTGCGATCTTTCTCTGTTCGATAGTTGGAAAAGGAGAATATTCCACTCCCCAATGGATTGAAAGTATCCTAAATTGTTTTCCGGGAGAAACTAATTTAGATTTTTTATCTCGTTTAGAAGTTTTAGATGAATTCAGTTGGAATTTTTCTATTTGGATTTTTTTTAAGATCAGTTCAGGATCCAAAGGCATAACACCTGGAGTCTGCCCTGCGTAATGAGATCTACCTTCCGCTACATTAGTGGCAGAATAAATCCTAAGATTGGTGTCTTTCCCTTCCCAGATCCAAGGGCGAAAAGCGAACTCTAAATTTTTTCCCGCACCTATAGAAGCGATCTTTCTATTTCCTAAAAATTTGAAAGTTTCTTCCAATCCTTCCGGACCATGATCCATCGCGTGATTATTGCCTAAAGAAACAAGATCCACTCCTAGGAAGCTCATAGTTTCTAGATCGGATTCTTTTGCTTGGAAGACGTAAGCCTTACCATGATCCCAACTTTTTTCGGATACGACAGGAGTTTCTAAATTTAGAACTCTTAGGTCCGCAGTTTCAAAAACGGATTTAAGACCTTTAACTGGGGCTAATTCTCCTTTGGACTTGATCGTATCCCGGATCCCCCAATTAAACATGACGTCTCCACCCAATAGTATTTTTACTACTTCGGGATCTTCTTCTTTTCCAAATAATTTTTCTATTTGGGTTTCGATCTTATCTACTATACTAGTTTGCGATTCAGGAGGTTTTTCGGAACCGGAAGAATTTTCAGGAACTCCAGCGCAGGCAAACAAGAATAAAAACGGAAAATAGAAAAAGATCCGAATCGAGGAAATGAAGTGTTTTCGGAAAAACAACATGTTTCGGGACAGTTTTAGTCCTCGATTCATTTTCGGAAATAAAATACTGAAAAAAGAAAAACACTTAAGGGGATTCTTTTGAAATGAATAAGCTATTGATACCGTTTACAGGATCCATTATATTTAAAAGACAGGAAGTATAACCGACTACAAAAAATGAATCATTCAATCCAAGGACTACATCTTGGGCTCGGACCTCACATTTTGTGGCCTCTTCCATATATTTCAAATTTGACCAAACTAAATTCCCATCCGTGTCGAATTTTGCTGCGAAAGCATTATTTATTGAATTGGTGAAGAGTATTTTTACCGCAGAAATCGTTCCGGCAATATATGAGTTTCCATTTGGGTCTACAGTAATTCCGAAACCTTGGGTTTCCGCCCTGAAAAAACTAGAATAGTCAGGATTTCCGATAAGTCTGGTCCATAGTTTGTTCCCATCCTTATCGTATTTTACTATAAAAGTATCAGTAGTTCCGATCGGAGTTTGACCATCCAGTTCACCGGATGTACTACCTACTATATAAATATTTTTGCCCGGATCTAAGCTTATATCATTCGCAATTGAAATTTGATCAGGAACGCCTAATAAGCGGACCCAAAGTTTGTGCCCATCCGAATCATATTTAATTAGAAGCGCATCCTCTATCCCAATTTGGGTTTGATCATCGAAACCACCTTGGGCTGCTCCGACAAAATAGATCTCTCCATTCGAATCGATTGTTAGATCGCCGGCAATCGATTCAATATTATCCGGTCCGGTATTGCGTGCTGTTCTCGCCCATATCTGGTTTCCGTCCGGATCGTATTTAACCATAAATAAACCGTTATGTTCGGCCGTGTTCTTTTCGCCAAAGAAGGTACCTGCGTTCGTAGTTCCTGTTACATAAATATTTCCGAATTGATCCGAAGACACTCCTCTTCCTGCAGAAGTACCCTCGTGAAAATCAGTGTTACTCCCCCCACCGATCATTCTGGTCCATTTTTTATTCCCATCTTTATCATATTTTGATAAATAAGCATCTTGGTATCCGATTTTATTCTGCCCATCTAATATCTCTACGACTGTCATTCCTGTACTTAAAATGTTCCCATCTTTGTCGGACTTGATAGCAAGACCGTAAGTACTTCCCTTAGAGAAATCTTTAGGACCTCCACCCAAATGCCTGGTCCAAAGTCTTGTGCCTTCTTCATCATATTTAGTAATATAAGAATCCAACTTGCCAAGCATAGGTTGGCCGCCCAAATTCCCTTCCGTAAATCCGGTAACGATTATATTTCCGTCGGGATCTACACTTGCTCCGGATGCAAAAGTTAAAGTTCCAAAAACTCCTAAAAATTTTGGCCAGGGTTTTGTAGGCTCGGAAGGAATATTATTCTCTGTGGATCCCCCGAAGAGCAAAGCCAGTTCCGCAGGAATGGACTGTCCGGGAGATGAACAAGAAACGGTGTTTAAAACTATAAACAGGATAGAAATAGAATATCTTCTTACGGCAAAGCTCATGCCTTAAGTAACATTCTTTACATCTAAATTTCGAATCCTTTTCACCTAACGTAGGATAGATTCATTCCCCGTTTTTTATCATCCATTCCAAATTCGAAGCATTTAGCGGATGAATTTTAGGAATCTATTATTTAAAAATTAGAAATCCGAAAAGAACAAGAACTAGTCCCAAAAACCCGATCCTTACGCCTACTTTGGCCATATCCTTGATTTCAAAACCTCCCACGGCATAAGCCACTGCATTTGGAGGAGTAGAAACAGGTAAGGACATTGCTAAAGAGGCGCCTAACGCAGATCCTAAAACCAATTGGATCGCATATGATTCATTTCCCGGAAGCAAAAGTGTAGCGACAGGAAGTGCCAAAGGAACCAGAAGATTTGCAGTAGCAGTATTGGATAAGAATGTGGAAAGGAAAAGCCCAATCGAGAAGAAGATCCCAAGTACCCAAAGGCTTTCTCCTGGACCTGCTTGTTTACCGATCAATTCTCCGAACCAGGCCCCTGCCCCACTTTTTTCTATTCCGGTCCCGAGAGCGATCCCTCCTGCAACTAAGATCAGAACATCCCATTCCAAAGAACGTAAATCATTGGATTCTAATATTCCGAAAGCAGTAAAAAGAAGAAGCGGAAATAAAGCCACAACTCCCGCTGGAATCCCATGAAATGATTCGCTCAACCATAGAAGTACAGTAGCTAAAAATCCGAATAAAACAAATCTGAGTTTTTTTTCGGAACCTTCCTCTGAGATAGTTTCATAACGAAGAGAAAGAGTTAAACCCTCACTTGCGGGAAATGCGCGAAAAAGCCAAAACCATGCCGCAAAAAGTAGAATGATCAAAAGTGGAACTGCCACAAGCATCCAGGTCCCAAAAGAAATAAAATCACCATATCCTTGGTTTTTCAAATTTGCGAATGCTATTACATTTGGAGGAGAGCCGATCGGAGTTCCAATCCCACCTAAATTTGCAGCAAATGGAATTCCGATCAGAACTGCTTTTCTAAATTTTTCATTCTTGTCCAAAACCATGAGCAATGGAAATACCAAAGCGATCATCAAAGAAGCCGTGGCTGTATTACTCATCCAAAGCGAGATGGTTGCAGTGATACACATGAGCCCAAGTAATACGAATTTAGGAGAAGTTCCGAAATAAGGAAGAACTCGATTCGCCAACCAACGATCCACGCCTACTTTTACACAGGACTTGGCCAATGCAAAACTTCCTAAAAACAATACTACAGCTGAATCAGCAAGTGATGCCAAAAATACAGCAGGAGGAGTCGGTTTCCCGGGACCGGCATATTGTTTTAAGAATTCCCATTTTCCTGGATTAGAAAAAAGAATAATCTCTGAAAATATGATCAGGATAGAAGTAGCATGACCCGGAATAATTTCAAAAATCCATAATCCTGCAGCGATCAGGAATATAAAAAACATTCCTCCCACTGAAGCGGGAACATAACCGTAAAAGGAAAATAATGGAGGAACACTAGCAAGCAGTATGGAAAAAATAAAGCCGACGTATTTTAATTTCATGTATTTCTAAAAACCTAATATTCAATTCGCATCTGTTATTCGAAAATGATAGTTCTGTTCTGAAAGATCATCACCCTATCTTCCAAAAGTAGGCGCAAAGCCTTGGACAATACAACCTTCTCCAAATCTCTTCCGTATAAAACCAAACGTTCCGGAGAATAACCGTGATCCACATGACAAACATCTTGGACTAAGATAGGTCCTTCGTCCAAATTTTCAGTCACGATATGAGCAGTTCCGCCTATGATCTTGACTCCACGCTTATATGCTTGCTCGTAAGGTTTTGCTCCTACGAACGCAGGCAAAAACGAATGATGGATATTTAATATACGATGCTCCCATTTTTTTACGAATTCAGGAGTGAGTATTCTCATATATTTTGCGAGAACGATCCAATCCGGTTGGAGTTCCTTCAGATAAGAATCCAATCGGTTTTCATGTTCTTCTCGTGTCATCCCGTCGCTGGAAATACAATGAAAAGGAAGTTTAAAATCTCGGACCAGATCTCCTAAAATTTCGTGATTGGAAACTACACCCAAAAGTTCCATGGGCAACTCCCCGTATCTCCAACGAAGAAGAATATCTCCCAAACAATGAGGCTCTTTTGTAGCAAGTAAAACTACCTTGGGAAATTTTGGGTTGGATAAAGTAAGCTTAGCATCTTTCGGAAGGATTTTTCCAAGTTCGGAAATGAGACCTTCTTCTTTTGAACTATTCTCAAGAGAATATTCAGTTCTCATAAAGAATACCTTCTCCAATGGTTCCACGAACTCTTGGTTTCCAACTATATTAGCGCCAATATTTGCTAAAAATCCTGTGATCCTGTGGATCAGTCCCGCCTCGTCTTTACAACGAATGAGAAGTACTCGGTTCTTTTTTAGATTGGGTTCGGGGTTCAAAATTTCTCCTTTCTGCTTTGAAAGAATTGCCTAAGAAGTCTAAAATTTCGGCTAATCTTCTTTCTGAACCAGAAAAGGAATATCTTCTTTTTTCCCTCCAAAATCATGCTTTGGGCCAGGATCAGGCGGATCCTAAAGGGAAATAGGCTATTTCCCGCCATTAGCACTCTAATTAAAAAAGTGCTAATTTTTATAAAAAATAGTGGAACCTTTTCTCAATTTTAGCACTCTATATATATAAGTGCTAAATACGCCCAGGAGGCAATAATGAGAAGCCCAAATTTTTTTAGCGAAGTCAGAAGAATTCAAAATAGATTCCATAATTTATTCGATCCAGTCTCGGAAGGTGGACAGGTATATCCTGCCCTAAATGTATATACGGACCAAGATAGGATCACGGTTACTGCAGAAGTTCCCGGCCTTTCCCCGGAAGACCTGGAGATCACAGTGGCTCATAACCTTCTCACAATCTCTGGTGAATGGAAGGAATACACACAAGACAAACCTCGCAGGATAGAAAGAGCCAGAGGCAAATTCCAACGCAGATTAGAGTTACCGGTAGCTATAGATTCGGAAAAGGTAGAAGCGACCGTAAAAGACGGAGTTCTAACCTTAACGCTTCCAATCCTTGAAAGCGAAAAACCAAGAAAGATCCGTATAGAAGCAAAGGCATAAGGAGAAAAAAATGAGCGTATCAGAATTACTAAAAACGGAAGAAAAAGTTGCAACTGAACAAGAGAAGGCTCAGAGGCCAAGAGCGACCTACACTCCTTCTACGGATCTTTACTCTAATGAAGAAGAACATCTTCTTGTTTTGGATCTTCCAGGTGTAAAAGAATCCGATCTTGAAATTTCTTTGGAGAAGGACGAGCTTAGGATCTCTGCGAGAACTAACGTTTCTGAACCGAAAGGAAGTTTAAGATATTCAGAATACGGAACTGGAGATTATAAAAGGACCTTCCTTATATCCGAACCTGTGGAAGAAGATAAAATTTCCGCAGTTCTCAAAAACGGGGTCCTACAACTCAAACTTCCTAGGAAAAAACCTTTGAGCAAAAAGATAGAGGTCAAAACTAACTAATTGTTTTTCAGCAAATCCTTACTTGATAACCGGGCTTCCACCCGGTTTTTTTTTGCCTCCATCCTTCCATTCGGTTTTTCTGGATTTATGAGGACTTTTCTATTACTCACTCTTTCCAATTTATTCATGACCTTTGCCTGGTACGGTCATCTGAAGTTCTTTAAGGACTTCCCCATTTGGAAAACGATCCTGATCTCCTGGGGAATTGCGTTTTTAGAATATTGCCTTATGGTTCCGGCAAATCGGATCGGATACGCAGAAGATGGATTAAGCGGATTCCAGCTTAAGATCTTACAAGAAGTGATTACGATCACCATTTTTGTAGGGTTTGCAATTTTAGTTTTAAAAGAAAAAATGAAATGGAATCACGCAGTTAGCTTCTTCTTGGTGATCCTTGCAGTTGTATTCGCTTTTTATGATAAAGAGTGATTACAGTAACTCTCTAATCTCTTTTGCTAATTCTTCTCCCTTGATTCCCGTAGGATAAGCTCTTAGTATATTTCCAGTTCGATCTACTAAATAGATAAAAAGAGTATGATCCATTCCATATTCTCCATTGCCTTGGGGAATTTGTGTCTTCTGGGAGAATACTCCAAATCCTTTCTGCAATTCCCCGATCTGATCTTTCCCACCGGTTAAGGCCACGAGTTCTTTTCCAGGAAAATGAGAAATATATTTTCTTAATACTTCCGGAGTATCTCTTTCAGGATCGATTGTGATAAACACAGGAGTAATATTTTTAGAATCATCTTTTAAGGATATAAAAGCGTTTTCTATATCATTTAATGCCATCGGGCACATATCAGGACAATGGGAAAATCCGAAATATACTACGAATAAATTTCCGGGCAATTCCGAGGGGCGAACAGTTTTCCCATCCGTATCTTTTAGGATTGTGGTTTTCCATTCCGCCACAGGAGCCTCGGATGCGAATCTGGAAGAAGGTTTCTTCTTCATATAATATCCGACACCGAAACCTACCCCAAGGATCAATAGAGAATAAATTATATTTTTATAATTCGATTTTAAAAAGTTCATACTGCTACGATCCAACCCATTGCCCCTCTGTCAGCCATATGGGTCTGGTGAGGATGGAACATATACCTTCCTCTTTTAGTAAGTGTAAATTCTACGATTGCCCTTTCCGTTTGTCCAAGAGTGATCACATCAGTATGTTCATCAGGCACAAGTTTGGTCCCGGTCCTATACACATCAAATGTTTGGGAATGAAGATGAAAAGAAGCAACAGGATCATGTTCAGTCATATTTGCTATATACAATCTTACTTTTTTACCAACAGGGACTTTGATCGGGAAACGATCATAATATCCAGCGATACCGTTCCAAGCATAGATATCGTTACGACCGGTTTCATTTAGATCCCAACCTGCAAGTATCAACATGAACTCTAATGCAGGAGGTCTTCCTCCTGGAGGATCTACAATAAATCCACCATACAAACCCTTAGACATATGACTCGCTAAAGGAGGAACATGGCAATGGTAAGGATGAAAACCGATTGGACCGGCAGTGATCTTATAAATTCTTTCTGCGCCTGGAGCGATCGGTTCCCAACCATCTTGCCCCGGATCATGAGTTCCATGAAAATGGACAGAATGAGGATGATTGGAATGATTCCTAAAAAGAAGTTCCATCTCCTGGCCAAGTCTTGCGCGTATCACTTTTCCAGGAACAACACCATCAAAGGTCCAAGCATCCACAACTGTGTTATGAGCCACAGTCAACGGCATTTCTATAATATTGACTTCGGAACGAAATTTAGAACCAGGAGGTGCTTGGGGAATTGTGGCATTCAATTCCATCCTAGACAAGAACGCTGCGTCCACGAACATAGGAGGATGGACCATACTTCCGTAGGAATTCCCACCTATTGATCCAGGCAGTCGGATAGAAGGATTCGGAGTAGAAGAAATCTGCCCAGGAACGGAAGATCCTGTCCTACAAAGTGGATCTTCTTTTTTACCCGAGGTAATTCCGGCGATCCCGGTACCCGCTGCGAGTCCGGCACCGCCTATTCCTAACCAACGAAGGAAATCCTTCCGATTCATATTACCTTTCCGTTTATTAGAATCTTGCGATCGTGGAGATCAGAAGTGTTAAAACCAAAAGTCCGATTCCACCATACACAAGACTGTTCTTTGCCCAAGATGGGATCTTAGAACCGCCTACAATATGATAAGCTCCTGCCCCGAATAGAGGAACAAGAATGATCGCCGCAGTCCATAAACTTCCTTTTTTAGGATCCACATCCTCTCTTTTAGACAAATCGATCAGGGCTAAAGGAGCCCAGAGAGCGAATAAAATGTAGAAAATATAGTATCCGTAAAAATTGAAAAGTAGGGTAAAAAATCCGGGATCGTAAAATTGAGTAGTTTCCATAAATAACTCCTTAATATATTCTAAAATTTTAATGTATTAGTTTCCTAAGATCAACCCGCTCCGACGTTCCCTACTATGGTAAATCCAAGATAGAGAATGAATGCCAGAGAAGCTCCGAATCCGGCGAATACCAAAGTGAATCTCAGGTATTTAGGATAAGAAGATTTGCCTGAAAGAAGATAAGCTCCTCCTCCGATATAAGGCACTAAGGAAACGAATGCTAACCATACGTATTTGCCAGGACTAATTTCCGATTTAGAAACCAGATCATAAACACTTAAGCTGACCAAACATACGTAAAGAAGTAGCGGAAGTAAGTATCCGAACCAACGGAATATCACTATTTGGATATCCAAAGGTTTAGGCACAGAGAATCCGCCCAGAACGTCTCCGAACTTAGGTTTTCTTTCTGCCAGGATCTTAGCCGCTTCTTCCGGAAGTTTTACTTTATCCAAATCCAAACCGAAGTCTTCGAAAGGATGGATCGCAGGTTTGATTGGAGCAGAAACCCCACCAGGAATATTTGCTTGGGGAGAAGGAACCGGTTGGTTCTTCCAATCCCCACTTGGATAAATTCCGTGAGTTGCATCCACCATTAAAGAAAGCGCATTATACGCAGTGAAAATTTCTCCGCCCATTGGAATTCTGATCCCTGAACCGCAAGAATTCGTTTTTTCTAATAAAGGAGGAACAGAGGTCTGGAATTTATTATTTGAGAAACAGTTTCCAATACTAATCGGTCCTGCAAGAGTCAAGTCTCCAAAACCGGAAGAATGTACAATGTTCCCTTCTACAATATTTCTATGAGAGAACCAGAAATTCTCATCCAAGTTTGGGAAGATCGCGATCCCGTGGTTATCATGTCCGATCACAACGTTATTTTTGATCACATTATGTAAACCACCCGCGATCAAGATCCCTGTTCCGTAAGTAGGATATTCCAGAGGTTTGATTGGAGCGGTCAGGTTATTATTATCATAGATTAAATTCCCAATAATATAAGTTTCTCTTTCCGGAGGAAGAAGTTCTCTATCCAAGGAATTCGGTCCCAAACCTACGATATTATTTCTCCAGATGGAACTGAGGATATATAATTCTCCTCCGGCGTTCGTTCCGGAATAACCCAAGGCGCTATTCTCAGAAATCACATCATAAAGAATTGCCTTACAAGGATAACATTGACCTACATAAATTCCCGCATCAGGAGATCCGGAAGCATAAGAATGTTCTAATACTCCGTTCACAGAATCGAAAGCATAGATTCCGTAGTCTCCGTTATTATAAGCGGTTAGATAAGAACCTCTATATCCTTTTACACCTGTCCAAAAGAATCCGTTTAAGGTTGCGTTTCTTGCAGTCATATTCTCTACTGCAACACCATTTGCCCCAACTACGATAACACCATTCGCTCTTTGGAACTGACCGTCTAAGATTACTTTATTTCTATCCGTTCCTCTTAATGTAAGAGAAGGAGTAGTAACCACCACTTCTTCGTAATATACACCTTCGTCGATCAGGATAAGATCTCCAGGAGAAGCGGCATCCACTGCGTTTTGGATGGTAGGATACATTTGTGGAACCTTACGAGTGGTTCCTGAAAATTTTTCAGCGACCTTCCAATCTTTACCTGCTCTTGCAGCTGGGTTATAAGCGGCATTTCCGACTACGATGTCTGCAACCATTCCGCTTTTTCCGTCAGGAGAAGCATGAAAGCTGCAGTAATAAGGAAACACTCCTTCCTTAGGATAACTGATCTTTACCTTGGCACCTCTCGGCATCACGATATTACCGAAACTTTTTTCGGTAGACCAAGACTTATCCACTGCGATCGCATTATGAGGGTTGGCCCCAGAATTTATAAATTCGATCTGACCGCCGATTGGGATCTTTTGCATAGGGGGAGAAAATGCATTATCCACCATTACCACATGGGCAAAACCTTCCGTTGTCTCTCCCTCTTTGCCACTGCAAGAAGAAGCGAAGGCTCCCATCAAAATTCCCAGGACCAATAGTCCTATAATGGGAACGTACCTTTTATTTAAATGGAATTTAGGCATCGGAACTCCTCTCCTCATATTCGAAGTATCTCGGAATTTCACCCGAGACATGCCTTTTTAAAATGTGAGCTTTTGCTCACTTTTTTAGTATTTTCGCATATCGCTGTAACGACACAAGCATTTTTCTGAGATTTATAATCGAGCAAATGTTATAGAAAGCATCTTCTTCTTAAAAGCGAAAAAGAGTTCAGGATAATTCTTTTTTAAGTTCAGGATCTTTTCCTGCCAGGCCCCAACCCGTCCATCCGGTGATTAAGGAAAACAAAGGAGAAAGTAAATTTAAGAATGCGTAAGGAAGATATACATGTGTAGGAACTCCTAATGCTGTAGCCATAAAGGAACCACAAGAATTCCAAGGCACTAATGCAGAAGTCATTGTTCCGGAATCCTCCAAACATCTGGAAAGATTTCTAGGATCTAGTCCTTTTCTGGAATAGGCCTCTTTGAACATTTTTCCTGGGACCACAATTGCAAGATATTGGTCTGCACAGAATAAATTGGTCCCCATACAGGTGAATACTGTAGCAGCGAATAAGGATCCTCTTGCCTTAGCCCAATTTAAAACCTTCTCCGCTAAAACTTGGGTCATTCCACCTCCTTCCATAATTCCTGCATAAAACATAGCGGAGATAATCAGCCAAACTGTGGAAAGCATAGAAGACATTCCACCTCTGGATAATAATCCATCTACAACCGTATGTCCAGTCTTGACCTTTGTGCCTTCGGATGCAGCCGAGACTAAATTTTTAAAAGCGGCAGAAGCAGCATCCTGGAAGTTTAAAGAATTTGCATATATATTGGATTGGGTTATAAGAAAACAAACTCCTCCGCTCAAGATCCCGATAAAGATAGAAGGAATCGCAGACACCCTAAAATAGATGAGAAAGAATGTAAGGAGTGGCGGAAGTAGCAGAACCCAAGAAATTTGGAATTCAGCTTTTAAAGCGGAGATCACGGGTCCGGTTGCAGTTTCTGTTTCACCTTGGCTTCCACCCCAACCCAAAAACCCGAATGCCAAAAGACAAATCCCGAATGCGGGCAAAGTAGTCCTAGCCATATTACGTATATGTGATAAAAGCGAAACCCCGGTGATGGAAGATGCAAGATTTGTAGTTTCCGAAAAAGGAGAAAGTTTATCCCCGAAATAAGCTCCTGAGACTACGGCTCCTGCTACCATTCCTAATGGTTTTCCAAGCCCGGCCCCCACTCCGATCAATGCGACACCTATAGTTCCCGCAGTGGACCAAGAACTTCCGGTGGCCAAAGAAACTACCGAGGATAAGATAAGTGCTGAAGGCAAGAAGATCTCAGGCTTTAATAATTCCAGCCCCCATACTATGAGTGCCGGAACGATCCCGGAACGGATCCAAATTCCTATCAATGCGCCTATTAAAAGTAAAATGAGTATAGGCTGCAAAACATTTCGAAGAGAATCTAAAATTGTGTCTTCTATCTTCTCCCAAGAAATTCCTCTAAGCCTGGAAATCCCTGCGGAAATTGCACCTGCACTGAATAATAAAATTTGAGCAGGTCCTTCTGCGATTCCACTTCCGAATAAATATCCCGCAGTACTCAAAGAGAGGATCAAAAATCCAAGTGGAAATAAGGAGATCCAAAATCCTGGTTTTTCGTTCATTCCGGAAAATCCTTTGGTAAATTAGATCGGATCTTAGTTTTTATTCCGGTAAATGGATGAACGAACTTTAAAGAACTGGAATGTAAGGCCTGCCTGTTCATTCCAAGTCTGGCAATCAAGTCCGGATCTTTTCCTTCTATAAATTCCAGAAATGTTTCCTCATCCTTGCCGTAAATTTTATCTCCGAGTAAAGGAAATCCTAAGGAATATAACGTAGCCCTGATTTGATGGAGTCTTCCCGTTTTAGGAAAACAATACACTTTAGAAAAGGGTATCCCCTGAAACGTTCCTTCTCCGATTTTCCTAAAATTGGTTTCGCAGGTTTCCGAATCTTCTTCCGGAGTTTCTAATTTTCGAAAAGAATTTTCAAAGACAAATTTTCTTTTTTTACGGATCAAAGAAGAAGGGTCAGATATCAAGAACCCTTTTGCTCTAACGGATGCTGGAAAATTTCCCCAAACATAAGAAATATACGTTTTGTTTACCTTTCTTTTGGAGAATAATTCGGACAATTTAGAAGCAGCTTCCGAATTTTTCCCAAAAACCACAACTCCCGAAGTTTCTCTATCCAATCTATGGATGGTATACATTTTTTCGAAACGAGGATCTTCTTCTAATAAGTCGGTGAGATTATTCTTTCTATATCTTCCTGCACTATGTATTGGAATATCTCCCGGTTTTTCTACAGCGATATAATGGGAGTCTTCGAATAAAATTTGGAAATCGGTTTGAACGGGAGGTTCGAAACTTTCTCCGGGAAGATAAAGTATCTCATCCCCTTCTTTGATTGTATAAGAAGGTTTTGCAACTTTTCCTTGGACGAGTATTTTACCTTCTTCTAATATTTTTCTCCAATTGGATCTGGATTGATAAGTAAATCTGGAAGCAAGAAATACATCAAGCCTAGTGCCCGCCTCTTCTTTTCCGATCTTTGTTTTGAGGCCTTCCTGTGTAGAAGAATTAGACAGACTCTTCTTCTCCTTCAAAACCCATATCAGGCACTTCTTCCGAAACTGTTTCCATTTCGGGCGCAGATTCCTCTTCAGAAGGAGGACCTGAATCTTGGACAGTCGATTCCGGTGCTTGGGAACCTTCTCCCGGTCCTAATCTGGAATCCACAAATTGGTTTAACATTTCTTCTTCTTTGGAATTCAAATTAAAAAATTGTAAACCTATGCGGAACATCTTATCTGTGTTCGTGATATTCCGGATCACCGCACGATAAGTTCCTCTTAATTCTTGGTTCAATTGTACATCGCAGAGTAATATTTCACCCACTGCAAAACTTCTGGAGAAAAAAATGGATTGAGGATGGAAAAATCCAAGTCCACTTCTGCTGATGTCTTCTGCCATACATCTTTCCTTGGATTCCTGAAAGAATCCGGAAGCGATCACATCTCTGGAAATTGCAGCGGCAAATAATGTGATCTTATTATAATCTTCCGTATCCATAGGTTTGTCAGAAAGAACCTGCACATAACCAAGCGGAGTATAATTTTTATAACGTATTAGAACTGAAATTTCGGAAATAAATCTGGATTCAATTTTATTCAATGTTAGAAGTTTTAGATATTCTTCGATTGGAACAAAATTTTGCCCTGCTCCACCCGAACTTCTTTCCAAACGATTGGTAACAAAGATGGATTGTTCGAAATTGTACATGATCCTAAGTCTATTATCCATTCTATCCGAAAAATAGATCAAAGAATCAGGATAGGTTTCCTTCATTTTTTTGGCATGTTTCTGAAGGATTGTCTCTACTATTTTATCAATAAAACCTAATGAACGTCTTAAATGAAGTTGGTTGATAATATTGGTGAGAATGATAGGTTCTCCACCTCCGCCTTCCAGTTCAACCCTACCTTGGGCACGTTTTGCCTCGCTGACTTTTACAGCCTGGATCCTAAGTAATTCCAATCCGTTTGTCGCATTTCTTTGAACAACAGTAAAAACACCATGGAAAAAATGATTATTATGAGTGAGAAATAGGATCCTGGTTTTCTCCCCATCCGATTTTCCGGGTAAAGAAGCCAGAAGATAAATATTGTCTTTGATCCCTACAATTTTTGCAGGATAGGATCTGCCTTTAATTTCTACGGAAACAGGCAATCTCGCAAACAATGTTTGGAGGATTTTAGTCAGAGCCTCTGTTTCTTTGACTGTCCTATCCAAACTTTCCTCCTAAAGGAGACCTTTTCCTTTAACAAGGAATCCGAGTTTAGCGGCTCCCTCGTTTAGGGAAAGGAAATTACTGGTTCCAAGGAATTTTCCGGATCATTCTTTTTGCATTATATTCTACTAATACGTTGTGGGGATGCCCGGAAGGCCTTTTGTGGAATTGTATCAAAACTCCGGCAAAAAGAAAAATCTAAGTTTGAATTTAAGAAGGAGTTTCTTCTTTTTTTCTAAAAATAAATTCTTTCCTAATCTCGGAAATTCTGGAAACTCCCACCGTATTCATCGCCTGTGCCAAACCTTCCGTGTATTGGCCTACTAAAAAACGGACTCCAGCCACCCCTCCGCCCACAGCAGAAATCGCCATAGGCCTTCCGACCAGAACATTGTTCGCACCTAATGCATGCATTTTGAAAACGTCTGCCCCACTTCTCACCCCTCCATCCACGGAGATCGGAAAATCGGGGCCTAATGCCTCGCGGATCATAGGAAGAACTCTTGCGGTCCCAGGCATATCGTCCAGCACTCTGCCACCATGATTGGAAACAACGATCGCATCCGCTCCTGCTTCTTTTGCAAGGATAGCATCTTCCGGACTCATCACACCTTTTAGGATAAAAGGAAGTTTTGTATAAGAACGTATTTTAGAAAGAGCATCCACCCCTCTCGTGACAGAAGGGATTTTTTTCTGGACCAGAGTTTTGAAATTCACAGCGTCTATGTCCATACCCAGAGCAAGAACTCCCTGAGCTTCTGCCTCTTGAAATCTTTCTTTGATCAACCCTTCATCTTCTCTAGGTTTACAGATAAGAATCCCTTTACCTTCTACTTTTTTAAGAGCTTCCAGAATGATCAGATATTTTTCAGGACTTGCTCCATCGCCTAACCATGCTAAGCTGCCAGAAGCTAAACATCCTTCCAATAAAACCGCAGCCAAAGTATATTCATCCATGGCTCCGCTCATATTAGTGATTGCTCCTGTCATAGGCGCACACATGAAAGAAGTGGATAATTTTTGTCCTAAAAATTGGCTTTCAGTGCTTGCTTGGACATTGTCTCGGATATATCTGGGTAGAATAGAATATTCTTCTAACGCCTTTATATTGTCCTGGAAGCTAAGCATTCTTCCAACACCGCCCATGCCTGGAACTCCAGAGGCACAGTCTGTTCCGTCGCAAACCTTGCAGACCCAACAGATCTCTTTTCCAAAGCGAGACCTTGCATTGGCCGCAATCTCTTTCTCGGAAATAGAATATAATTCATCACAGGTAAATTTAATCGTATCTAATACTTTGGAGAATACACTCTCTGCTTGGCTTAAATTTTCCGCAGAGATGATCACATGCCCAGTTTTTTCAATATTATTCGTGGGCTCGGGGATAATATCTCCCACTTTATGTAATAGATAAATATCAGTTACACCTTCTATCTTCTTAGCTTCTTCCAATCCGTCGATCGCAAGAAGTTTCCCTTTAGGTGCAAGTAAGGCTCTTTCTATGGATACTCTATGAAATAATGGCTCTAAATTATCCGGCTCTTCTCCAAGCGCGATTAAGATAGCGGCTCTATTCAAATTGATGCCGCTCGATAATGGAAAAGTAAAAGCAGACATGAATCCACCGGAAAGTCTGGCAGCGATCTCTCCTACTTTGACACCGGTAGGTGTTACTTTGATATCACCTTTACCCGCACCTCTTCTGATCCCAAGAGCTTGCATTCCTCTGAACATTACATCTTCTATTTCTTTTTGGATCTCAGGAGAAAGAGCAGAAGGCATATTATGGCCCATCTCTATAAAATAAGGTTCTCTTTCTATGATACGGTCAGCAAGACCTGTGATCATATATTTTCCGTCCCATGCAAGCGCATCCACGGAAACTTCGGGACCAGGCATATATTCTTCTAGGATCATCTCACCTGTGGGAGAATATTTTTTGGCGTGTTTGAATGCTGCCTGTAACTCTTCTCTATTATTTACTTTTACAACTCCACGGGCACCCATATTATCCGCAGGTTTCATCACCAAAGGAAATTGTAGGAATTCCAACGCGTCACGTGTATCTTGGATACTCCATACAGGAGCAAATCCGGGAATAGGAACTCCTGCTTTTTTCAGGCGTTCTCTCATCTTTACTTTATTGGAAGCAGCTTCCGCATCCACAAAACGAATACCAGGAAGATCCAACGCGTTAGCTACCGCGGCCACAGTCATACTCGCATCCGTTCCTGCGGTGATAACTCCGTCTATCTTAGTAGTTGCGGATAATTTTTTGGCTTCTCTCACCATTCCTTCTATGTCCTTTGTGGACATGATCAAAGGAAGATCACAAATTTTCAGGCCAGGTGCTTCCGGATTCATATCCGCCACCACTGTCCTAAGAAGCATCGTTTTTGCCGTCTGGATGATTGGGACCTGTAAAAGTCCTCCGCCAATGATTAGGATCGTCTTACCTGCGATTTTTTTACTCACGGAAGAACGCTTACTCCTAGTTCCGAATTTTCTAAGATAGTAAGATCCGATTTTTCGTAGGTAGTCACACTTCCTTTTCGGATGATCCCACCTGCGAGCAAATAATCCGAATCATTCGGATAGAAAACTGCGGATTGACCTGGAGCCACACCTTTTACTTCTTCTAAAGGAAATACTTCTATAAAGTTTTCGTTACGTACTACTTTTGCTCTGATAGGACGGGAACGATATCTGACTTGCACCCTACATTCCGAACTTTCCGTTTCTAAAACAGGAGCCCAAGCTTGCAGGTTCAAATCTTCAACGATAAAAGATCTTACAAAGGTTTGTCTCTCTTCTGCCAAAACAACCGTTCCGTCGTCTTGGATAGAGATCACATATAAAGGTGCCTTCCAAGCAATGCCTAGGCCTTTTCTTTGTCCTATAGTGAAGTTTTCCTTTCCGGAATGTTCTCCAATTATTTGTCCGTCTTGTAATTTGAAAACGCCAGGAGTGAAATTAATATTTTTCTTAGCTAAAAACTTTCTATAATCGTTTTCAGGAATAAAACAAATCTCTTGGGATTCCGCTTTTTCAGCGACTGGAAGTCCCATTCTCCTTGCGATCTCACGCACTTCAGGTTTGGTCATTCCACCCAAAGGAAAAACTGTATTTTTAAGATTCTCTTGGGACAGGCCATACAGATAATATGCCTGGTTCTTATTCATGTCCTGAGCATTGGACACTGCATATCTTCCGTCTATCTCTACGATATTCGCATAATGTCCGGTAGCTATTTTATCAATTCCTAATGCTTGCGCCTTTTCGAATAAGGCACCGAACTTCACGAAAGTATTACATTCCACACAAGGATTCGGGGTTTTGCCTTCCTTGTAATCATTTACGAATCTGTCTATGACCTTCTCTTGGAAAAGTTTCTCCATCTTGATCACATAAAAAGGGATATTTAAAGAGAGACCAACATCTCTCGCGTCCCTTATATCTTCGGGAGAACAACAGGATTTTTTAGTGGTATCGCAGGCAGGTGCCTCATATTCCCAGGTGCGTAGGTTGACCCCGATCACTTCGTAACCTTCTTCCATGAGTAGGCCTGCAGTGACAGCACTGTCCACCCCTCCACTCATCGCTACAATGATCTTACCCTTACTCATTTCCAGAGACCGATTCCTTTCCTACTATACCAATAAGACTCCTTTTTGTGTCCAAAAGAATTCGATAGTTTTCCATCCAATTCCGGCCCAGGATCCCGACGATCCCTCGCCTATGGTCGGAATGTAAAGCATCAGGGGGAATTCCTCCAGGAAAGACCTCCAATTCCGGTGTGCAGAAGCCTATCCCTTCAGAATCGTTTTTCACAAAAACAGGACAAAAAGGCCGAAGTGTTCTGATCTTTGCCTGGAGTCTGCCCCCACCGAAATTGAATACTGTGGCTTCTTTACCTTCTACATATTCCGTGAGATGATCCGATTTGATTGTGTCCCAGTCTAAAACGCTGTATTCGGCCCCGGTATCCAAGATCCAAGATTCTTTTCTGGTTCCAGGCGGACGAAGAAGTACCGCTGATGGTTGGCCCGACTTCAAAAATAGTGGAAATAAATTTTCTTCCAAAAAACCGGGAGCAGGACTGGAAGTAGAAGATCTCCAAAGAGAAATTCTATCAGGTAAATCAAGAACTACAACTGAACCAAGGAACGCATTCATTCCTAAAATCCCATCCACTCTTAATTCTTTAGGGAATACATGAGAATAAAATTCCACGGATTCAAAAGGACGGATCCCTCCAATGAACAGATCGTTTTTGAACGTTCTTCTGACCGACTGGACAGAACCGCCGGGAAAACTTGCACTCAAAACTCTTTTAGGAGAATTTTCAGGTACATGGTCTTCGGAAAGGAAGGAAACGAACGCACCTGTATCGATCAAAAATCTAAGAGGTTCTCTGTCTTTGTCCAAGGAGAGATAAATTACGGGAAGATGATCCACTTCTTTGAGCGGAAGTCTGATCCAAATTCCCCCTGCCTCTTTTTCGTAGCGGATATAACCGGAGAATAAATTCCGAAAATCGAAAGTAGTACATCCTGCTACATAAAAGAAGAAGGCCCCAAGGACAATCCTGGAAAGAATAGTTCTTTTTTTGAATGTACAATTCGGAAGAAAAAGCATCGCCAGTGTTCGAAAACCCGATTAGGATTTCAAATTTAAGGAAAAAATCGATTCTTTTTTATTAGGAAGAAATTTGGAAAAGCGAACTCCGTCCAAGTTCGCTTTCGAATTACAGTAGTTTTTTGATACAGCGAGAATTTGGACAGCGAGTGTAATCAATTACACAGTCTCTGTATTCAATTCCTGTCTGAGTATCCTTTGCTTTATATTCTATAAAGCAGGAATAAGGAGAAAAATCGAACTCTTCTCTTCCTAAGGCACGGTTTCGGATACGTTTTCCGAGCTCCGCCTCTTCGATCTGGCTGATATAATAATGGTCCAGCTCAAGTTGTTTTTCCATGATAGAGGTTTCGGTCGAATTTTAGAATTCGATAAGCCCGAAATACCTCGAAAAAATGGAAAAAACTAGTTCTGGACCGGGATTTGAAAGGAAATGGTCCTGTTTTTACCGGAGTGTTTTGCCTCGTAAAGCGCCTTATCCGCCCTTTCTATCAAGTCCTTATTGTTCCGGTCGCTTGTCCAAAACTCGGAAACTCCTATAGAAAGAGTGACTTGGAAATCGGGGCCTCCGTTCGGATTCGGGATAGAAGCAGCTTCTACCGCTTTTCTCAAACGTTCTCCCATTTCAAAACCACGCTTTAAGTCCGCTCCAGGCATGACTAAACAGAATTCTTCTCCACCATATCTGGCGGCAATATCATGTTTGCCCGCGCATTGGATCAGTCTTGCAGCAACTTCAATCAATACCTGGTCCCCTGCTTGGTGTCCATGAGTATCATTGAACTTTTTGAAATTGTCCACATCGGTAAATAGAAGAGCAAGATTCGTTCTCTTTTTACGGCAACGTTCCATCTCTTCTTTCAGTTTAGTCTGGAAGTAATGATGTACTTTCAAACCGGTCATCATATCTACGGTAGCAAGTTCGTATAGACGGGAGTTCTCTACTGCAATTCCTGCAAGAGTGGAAAGTGTTGTGAGGAAGTCTCTGTCCTCTTCCATCCATTCTCCCATGGTGATTTTTTCACCCAAGAGAAGAAGTCCGTTCACTTTTCCTTTTGCGTTCAAAGGAATGATTAGGTCTCCGCCGATTCTTCTTAAAAATTCCAGCTCAGGACTTAAGCCCATGGACTCTTCGACTTGATCAGGAGTCATTGCCTTAAGTTTGGTCTCTAAAAAAGTAACTAAAGGTGCATCTGTTTTGATCTTGAATCCTGCATCATCTTCTGCGAGATCGAATCCTTTAAAGCTTGGCTCCAATTCAAAATAATTAGAGTCAGCTTCCGGTGCTAAAAAGATAGCCGCGCTCAAAGTTTGAAGTTGAGCTAAACAAATATTTAAAATAGCATCAATTAGATACTTATAATCCAGTGTGGAATTAAGAGCCTTACTGATCTCGAGAAGTTGTTTCTGATCATAGATCTTCTTCTCATAATATTCGATCATCAATGGATCATTGTCTTTTCCGATCAACTGTGGAATCTCCCAATACAAAATTGAAAAGATAATTTATTTCGCTAATCCGTTTCTTCGCCTACGGACTCTAAACATTTTCCGTGAAGTCGATCCGCGAGAGGTAGTAGCATCAAAAAGCTTTCCTCGGGGAAATCAAACTCTTTTTACTTTTTCATTTGACTTTCAGCCTGGGCTCAGGAATCATGGTTTTAGACGCCGCGCGGTGGAGCAGCCGGTAGCTCGTTGGGCTCATAACCCAAAGGTCACAGGTTCGAATCCTGTCCGCGCTAGAGCGTTTTACATCAAATCATTATCCTCAAAAGTAGACAAAGAGACGTTTAATTTCTACCTTTTCTACTCTTTCCTTATAAAAAAGAAACAAATCTCTTATCTGCTAATCCTTTCTATTTAGTTTCCTAACTCTTTAGAACGTTCTGTCGCTCTTTTCACTGCGGAGATAATAGCAAACGGGAACTTATTCTTCTCCAACTCTTCTAAACCTGCGATAGTTGTTCCGCCTGGAGAAGTTACTTTGTTTTTCAAAACTTCCGGATGAGTATCAGGATTCTTTTCCAATTCTTTTGCAAGTAATTCGGCGCCACCTATCACGGTTTGTATGGAGAGCTCCAATGCTTGAGAATATGTCAAACCGGAGGCAACTCCACCTTCTGCCAAACTTTGTATAAACCTAAGTACATAGGCAGGACCGGAACCGGAGAGTCCAGTCACTGCATCCACTAGTTCTTCTTTAGAAAGTTCCAAACAATAAGAGATAGGTGAGAATATCTCTTTCAGGGTTTCATATAATTCCTTATCTCCGTAATAGCCCAAAGCGCCTTTTCCTACAAGAATGGGAAGATTCGGCATGATACGGACCACCTTGGATCCGGCAGGAGCGGAAGAAGAAAGTATCTTAGTATCGATACCTGCCGCTACAGATAGAATTGCTTTAGGGGCCTCTAAGGATCTAAGAGTTTTAGAAACCTCCGCAGGTTTAACTGCTAAGATAATTAGGTCGGTTTTCTTTTGGAAATTGGACCAATCCGATTCTAAAACCATTCCTTCCGCTTTTTTAGGATCTAGATAAGGATCAAAACCGATCACATCTATTTTTCTAGATTGGAGAGAACGTAAAATCGCTCCTCCCATATTCCCGCAGCCTATGATACCGATCTTATTATATTTCATGTTCTTTCTCCGAATATTGCGGTCCCGATCCTAAGATAATCGCTACCTTCTTCCAATGCAATCCTGTAATCGCCTGACATTCCCATGGATAGTTTTCCTTGGGGCAAAAATTCTTTTCGTAAGTTCGCGATCTCTTGAAACACTTTTCGTGTTTCTTCCGGATCACCAGAACTTGGGCCCATGGTCATAAATCCTTCTAACACACAGAACTCTGAACTAAGAGTTTCTTTTTTGCGGAGAAGTTCCAAAACTTCCTCTTTCGAAAATCCGGATTTCGAATCTTCTTCCGTTAGATTGACTTGTAGAAAGTAACGTATCTTCCAGCGGTCCCCATCCATTCTTCTTTTCAATTCTTCCAGGATCTTTTCGGAACCTACTCCATGCACGAATGAATAAAGTCCTGCGTACTTTCGGATATGAGAAGATTGAACGGGACCTATATGATGTAGTATAAAATCTTTTTCCGGTTTTCCCAAGCCGGAAAATTTTTCTATCCCTTCTTGGACTCTATTTTCTCCGAAATGGATCACTCCTCCGGAGATCGCTTCTTGTACTTTTTCTTTAGGTTGGAATTTAGAAACCGCAATGAGTGTGGGAGTTCCTACAGATTTCAGGGACTCCAGTTCTTTTACTATAGATCTATAATTTTCAGAGACACCCACGCCTAATCGGCCTTGGACTTTTTTTTCAGACCGGAGACTTCTTGTTCTAGGATTTCCACACGTTTACGTAAGGAGACCTTGCTCTTCTTCTTAGGAGATCCGTTTTTCATTCCTAATTTTTTTTCTAAACGCCCTACTCTTTTTTCCAAAGAATTAATCTTAGCATTTACGGAAGAATGTGCCACTCTTCTTTTCTTATACTTTTTAGAATGACGTTTTTCTTTTTTGAGTTTAGGACCGTCGTCGTATTCTACTAAACTTTCGTCCCTTTGTTTTGTTCTAGGACGATCCATTTCTTCTCTTTTAGGAAGATCGGAAGTTTCAGTAACCTTTGTCTCAGGCTTCTCGGAAGTTTTTGTGGAAAGACTATCCTTCTTCTCCTTTCCTAAACCTGGAACCTCATAGTCTTTAGGTAAGGGTTGGGAAGAAGGTTCGGTAACGGTATCCTTAGGTTTGGAAAAATCCGAGTCAAAGTTTTGGCTGGGGGAAGATAGATCTTTTCCGTCAGGCACTTCTTCCGGAGTAAGGATGGTACGTTCCGGTTGGGACTTCTCCTCCACTTGGACATTTTTGTCCTTATACCAAGCGGCGATACGATCCCTTTCCACATATAAATAAAATGCAAGAGATCCAAGTAGCAGGATGAGAAGTCCGCTCAGTAGGATTTTGAGAATATCCCGGTTCATAAAATACCTTTTAGAATTATCGGCTGGGAAAACCCTAGAATTGGGCAAAAAACCCGGCTTCTTATTAGGAGATCCACAAAATCTACCGAAAGATCTAGAGTGATCCGGACCTTTCTATTCTGTTTTTGCCTAAGTTTATGGATCCTTCCTAAACCTACCTGGGCACCTCCTGTCAAAAGAGACCAGGACGAGGCAAACAGAGTACTTCAATTAGAAAAAGTACTAGTCGATTGGAAGCATTACAATCTTTTTCTAGTGGATTCCTTCGAAGGCGAAAGGCCTTGGGAAGTTTATAGAGGAGTTTCTTTCTTAAACAGGATAGACTATGTTTCCCAAGTTCCGGACTCCCAAGCATTCGCCAAAGAAAGAGAATTATATAAAGCTTCTCCTAAAGAAGAATACAGATCCATGATGGTCCAAACATTCTTCGAAAATCCAAAACATGAACATCTAGAGATACGACCCAAGGAACCGATCCGTCTTCCCATTGGAATTCCAATGCGTGTGTTTTTCTGGGCTTATTCCAATAATCATAATGTTGTTCTGGAGTTGGTATTTCATCAGAAAAAATCCAAAGAGATCGTTTTAGAATTGGGAGATCTGAAGTTCGACGGTTGGAAAAGAATAGAGACTCAAATTGCGGTGCCTGCAAAAAATATCAGACTGAATCAATCTCTTCGTTTTCCTTTGGAACTGGTTTCTATTCGGATCAAACCGAACCCTTTCCAACCCAAAGGTGAATTCTATTTTTATATGGATCGTTTAGGAATACTCATCGATAGCAGAGAAGAATCTTATCCTGGAGCAGAGGTCAAAGACAATTGGGGTACTGCTCTGTAAAGAATTCCTTCAGCTCTCCCGGTTTTTTGGGATTAAACTTAAAAGTGTTCCAATTCATATAACCCGCTACTTCCACATTCGTCGGATTATCATCCACGAACACATAATCTTTTCCGGGAAAATCAGTCTCTATCCATTGGTAATATTCTTGGGCAGGTTTTCTAACACCCATCTCGCAGGAAAAATACAAAGCATCCAGAGAATGAAGAAGTTCTCCTATCTCCGGAAATTTCAGGATCTCTTTGTACCAAATCGAATAATTACTGGCAAGGATCACAGAAAAACCTTTGGACTTCAGGCTTTTTACGATCTCCAAAGTTTCGGAAATCGGATTGATCTTGGAAAACATCTTTTCCTTCAGATCCTTGGGATGAGGAAGTCCCTTATCCTTATGAGAATCCAAATAAAATCTCTGGAAAAAATCCTCTTCTTCGATTCTTCCCATTTCGAAATCTAAGAAGGCTTGCTTTTCCCGACCGTTCTTAAAATCTTCCCAATGTTCTCTGGGCAAAAGTTCTTTTAATGCCAGATGGAATGGGTCCTGGATCAGGGTATCCATTAGGTCGAATACAAAAAGAGGAGATCTCATACCACTATGCTAATAACGTATCGGATTTTGACGATCCTTCTTTGGCCCTGGATTTTCGTTTTCTCTCTGCTTATCCCTTCCGCAAAAAATTTTCTCAAAACAAGAAAAGAAGATAAAAGAAGAATACTCTCCTACCCTTTTGCACCCAAGGCGCAAAAAGTAGTCTGGTTACACGCGGCTTCCGTTGGAGAACTAGACCAATGTAAGGCACTCGCTCTAGTATATAAGAAGAAGGAGCCGGAAACTTTTATTCTACAAAGTGTATTCTCCGATTCAGCCAGGGATTCTAGTTTGGAAGCATTCCCTGCAGATCTGAAATTTCGTCTTCCCTTGGATTTTCCTTGGAGTTATAATTTTATCTTAGATAAATTTTCTCCCCAAGTTTTAGTATGTATGGCCTGGGATCGTTGGCCCAATTTACTCCAGGCTGCTAAAAGAAGAAGGATCCAAACCGTCCTTGCTTCTGCAGTGATCACTGTCCCAAAAGGATTTTTGAAGAAGAAGTTTTACAAGGCGGCATTTTCCTTATTCGATAAAATTCTAACTTCTCATTCTTCCGGAGAAGAAAAGTTCAAAGAATTACTCGGAGAGAAAAAATATATCAAAACACTTGGAGATTCCAGATTCGATTCTGTGATCCAAAAAATAGAAACAAGCCAAAGAGAATTTAAAAGGCCCAAAAATTATCCATTCTCTCAGGTATTTTTACTCGCTTCTACTTACGAGCCTTGCGAAAAATTACTACTTCCACTACTGAAAGAACCTTCTCTCAAAAATACTTCATTCTGGATCTTTCCGCATAAAACGGATCCTGCTAGGATCGTTCAGTTGGAATCTGAGATCAAATCATTCACTTCCGACTATACTTTATATTCTAAAACTGAGTTTGATTCACTTTCTTCCAGAGTGATCTTATTCGATGTGCTTGGGATCTTGGCACATGCATATAGAGCCGCGGACTTTGCTTACATAGGTGGTGCATTACATAATAGGGTGCATAATGTATTGGAGCCGGCATACTTCGGGCTTCCACTTTTAAGCGGCCCAAGGATCACGCATGCTCCTGAAGCAATCGAACTCAATCATAGAGGCGGGCTATTTATCATCCGCACAAAAGAAGAAGTTTTAGAAATACTGCAATTAAGCTCAGAAAGAAAAGAGGCGATTCGATTCTCAAATCGACAATTCGTGGAAACAGGTAGAGGCGCCGCCGAGAGGATTTATTCGGAGATAAAAAATCCTTTTCTCTAAGTCCTAATAGAGGATACTAGGAGCGAAATGTCCGTCTACCGTTGTACAGCAGTAAGTTTAAAAACGACCGCCCTGGATTTTAAGGGAAATCGAGAAAAGATCCTAGCAGCCATACAGGCTAATGAAAATTCTTCTCTGATCCTTTTTCCGGAACTTTGTATTTCAGGTTACGGCTGTGAGGACACTTTTTATTTTCCTTGGGTTTGGGAACATTCCTGGAAAAGTCTTTTGGAGATCGCAAAAGTTACATCCGGTAAAACGGTCATTGTTGGACTTCCATTCTTCCAGAGCCCTTATCTATTCAATGTGACCGCAGTATTGCAAAACGGAAAAATACTCGGGCTCGTCCCGAAACAAAACCTAGCACAAACCGGTGTACATTACGAAAACAGATGGTTCACAAAAGGAGAAGAATCCAGAAATTACGCGATCACTCCCGACGGATCAGAACTTCCTTTCGGTTCCCTACTTTTTGAAAGCGCAGATTTCAATTTTGGAATAGAGATCTGCGAAGATTCCTGGGTCCAAACAAGACCGGGACAATACCTGGTAGAAGCAGGAGCGGATCTAATTCTTTCACCAGGGGCGTCTCATTTTGCTTTGGGAAAACAAGATATCCGTAAAAAAATGTTCTCAGAGTCTTCACGCAATTCTTCTACTGCAATTCTTTATGCGAATTTAGATGGGAATGAATCGGGCCGCTTGATCTTCGAAGGCGGCTGTATGGGGGTCGTGGACGGGCATGTAAAAAAAGAAGGTCCAAAACTTCATTTTACGGATTTTGAAAGTACTCATTTGGATCTGGATTCCACGGAACTTAGATCCAATCGTGCAAGAAACTTCAGATCTTCCGGTACAAGAGAATTTAGATCCAGAGGAAAAGGTCTGCAAAGAATAGAAATACTTCCTCTTAAAACCCAAAAGAGTTTTGATAATTCTATCCAAGTTTCCAAATCGGATCTATTCCAAGATTTTACTAGAGCAACTTCTCTTGGCCTATTTGATTATTTAATTAAATCCAAAACAAAAGGTTATACATTATCTCTTTCTGGAGGGGCGGACAGTGCTGCCTGTGCACTTCTTGTAAAAGCCGGAATTCTATTTTCCCAGAAAGAATTAGGACCTAAATATTTGGAGTCCTTGGGTTTAGATCCTAAAAATCTTCTGTTCACACTTTTCCAAGGAACAGAAAACAATTCGGAACAAACCAAAAATTCAGCAAAACAACTTTCGACAGAATTAGGTTTTACTCATTCAGAGATCACAGTGGATTCGGAAGTAAAATCCATGCTGGAAAAAATTTCCGCTGTAAAAGGCCTTATTCCAAACTGGAAAGATCATAATCTTGCACTTCAAAATATACAAGCAAGAGTAAGATCCCCTCTCATATGGCTGCTTGCAAACTTAAACGGGCATCTTCTTCTTTCTACAGGAAATAGGAGTGAGGCAAGTGTAGGATATACTACGATGGACGGAGACTCTTCCGGTTCCGTTGCCCCTCTTACAGGTGTGAGCAAAGAATTTGTACTTTCTTGGCTAAAGAATGTGTATGAAGGAAAAGATATCATCCTTCCAAAAATCAACGCACTCGAAGATATTCTCGATTCGAAACCTACCGCGGAATTAAAACCACTTTCTGAAAAACAAGAAGATGAGAAGGATCTGATGCCTTACCCTCTTCTCCAAAAATTAGAAAGGAATTTTGTATTCTTAGGAAAATCTCCTGAGAATCTTTTAGAGTCTCAGGAATGGTCCGATGCAAAAGAAGCAGAAGAAGGCAAAAAGAAATTTTTAAAATTATTCTCTGCAAGCCAATGGAAAAGAGAAAGGCTCCCGCCTTCTTTCCATTTGGATGAATACGGTTTGGATCCTAAATCCAGTTTCCGTTTTCCGATCCTGAGTGAGATCTCATTTTAAAGCCCAGCTTGTTCGTAAGCCCTTTGTTTATCTTTTTGCACTTGTTCCAATTGTTGGATCATAGTTTGTTGGATAGTTTCTAATTTTTTCTCTTGTTCAGGATCTCCTGATCCTTTTTGAAGATCCACCAAGTATTTTACGATCTCCAATCTGTCCTTGGATTGTTTTTCCATATAATCGTAATACGTTACTGTTTGATCCTTGGAAGCAGTGCGGCTTAAAACCGCTCTAGTAGCTTCGGATACTCTTTGTTCAAAAACTTTTCTTTGTTCTTTTTCCGCAGGTGTCATGCGGCTAGGAAGAAGTGAGTTATTTGGAAACTTCTCCTTAAGTTGGGCAAACCTTTCCATCTCTTCGTTTGTGTATGGTTTTCCAGTCTGAGGATTTACCGGGTTATTCGAATCCGAAGCAGGAGCTCCGGATTTATTCTCGGAAGAAGGTTCTCCTACTTCCGGTTCACGATATTCCGCTTTTCCTGCTTTATAAAAATCGGAATTGGAATCGAATAGAGATGGATCCGCACCTGTTTTTCCATAACCGGAGCGTCCAGAAGTAGATCCAGATCCGCCGCCGAAAATGCTGGCGAGTGCTTCCGCTTCACTTTGTTTATTTTTGGAGTCAGAACCGTCATCGTCAGTCCAAAATGAGACCACCAATAATAAGATGAAGAATACTATAAAAACTACTGAAATTAATAATGTTCGAACTCTAGTCACGATGAGGAAGCCCCATATTTTTTAGTTGTAAGACCACTCCAAGGTCGAATTCTATCCTTGTGGGTTGTAAATTTAGAATCCAACAGAGCCTAAAGGCAGGCAACCTAAAAACCCCTGCCGTTCAGGCGGTTTTATTCTCGTTTTTTTTATTTTTCGCCTCTTGTGGAACGAATACTGAGGTGACTCAATCCCCTTTTGTTTTCTTAACTCCAGTGGGAGTTCCTCAAATTTTTTCAATCACTGCTAAGTATGATAACCTGGATACTCATAGGCCCGAGTACGATCTGAAGTATTATATCACGAATATGGAACCTCAGTTTGTAGGTTATAATCTTTATATTACTTTTGCCATCCCTTCTGCGGGAGAAACTCTCAGTAACGCAAATCTGTATTTAGAAAACGGGGTCCAACCTTCTTTCCCTCAATTGGCGATCCAAGCTTCTACTTCTAATGTAGTAACAAATACGATCGAAAATTACCAGCCATTCTCTCCAGTGCAGATGTTCCAAAAATGTGAGGTCTATACCTTCACATTAAGAGCATTATTGAATACGGGGATCACTTCTAATATGTCTTCGCCGGTCACAAGATGTAGTTCGATTTATCCGAATCATTGTGGAACCAATACCAGTTGTAATCCTACTGCATGCACTGTAGCAAGTTGCTCTAGTTCCACCCAATCTCTTTGCCCTGTCGGAACCGCTTGCAATCCTTGTACTAAGGGAGTTGCTGCGACTGGTTGCGCTTGCCCCGCGGGCCAATCTCCGCCGGGTTGCAATCTATGAGTGAGGCTCCTAACTCTAAATTTAGCGTTCGACCAGGGGCCGCTTACGTAGTCGCCACTCCTATAGGAAACTTAGAAGATATCACTTTCAGAGCAATACAAGTCCTCAAACAGGTGGATGTAATCTATTGCGAAAATTCTTCTCATAGCAGAAGACTTCTACAGACTTACGAAATTTCTACCCAAACTCGAACCTTATATAAAGACCAAGGCGCTGAACCTTATAAAGGTATTATAGAAGATCTAAAATCAGGAAAGACCTTAGCTCTGGTTTCAGATGCAGGAACTCCAGGAGTCTCTGATCCTGGTTCCCAACTAGTTCGGATTTTGAGGGAAGAGAATATTCAGATCGTTCCGATCCCTGGAGCGAGCGCACTTACCTCTATGCTTTCTGTTTCAGGTTGGCAGGTACAACCTTCCCTATTCTTAGGTTTTTTATCCGAGAAGAAGGGCAAAAAAAGAAACCAACTCAAAGAATGGGAAAACTTCGAAGGAGTACTTACCATCTTCGAATCCGTTCATAGGATACGAGATACACTCTCCGCGATCCGGGAAATTTTCCCAAATTCTCCTATTCTTTTAGGGAGAGAACTAACCAAAATCCATGAGGAAATCCTGAAAATAGAACCTGTTCAGACCCTGGAATCCCTGAAATTCCCGGAAAAGGGCGAATTTGTAGTATTAATCTATACAAATCCTAAAAAAATGCTTAACGGACGTGTCGGAGATGCCGATACTTTGGAGTGAGAGGGAAAACCCATGACTATCGATAAAATAGGCGGCATTGGTGGAGGATCTTACGAGCCACGTAAGTCGACTCCTGTACGCAAATCTGAATCTAAAGAATCATTCGACAATATTTCTATTTCCGACACTGCAAAACAAAAAGCTTCGGAAGCTCGTATCCAAGCGGAAGTGCAAACGATCGCACAAAAGATCGTAGCAAGTCCAGTGGATTCTGAACGCTCTACTAAGCTAAAAGAAGTTAAGGAAAAACTTAAGAACGGAGATTACGATAATCTCAGCCCTGAGATCTTGAACGCAGTTGCTGATCGTATCGCAGAATCTTTTCTAGGCCGTTAATCCAAACTTAAATCCGGAATTGTTTCCCTTGGATTCCGGATTTTACATACTTCCTCTCAATTAAAAGGGAGAACGACACACAATGCCGATACTCCCCGACTGGATCAATTTTAGTTTTCCCACCAAAATCCATTTTGAAGTCGATTGCGGCTTTAAAATGGGTAACTTCGTTAAGAACGTAGGCAATCGTGCAGTCATTCTTTCCACTCAAAGTGAGTTGGAAAATATGGATGAGTTCTCCATCATCAAAACTTCTTTAGAGAAACATATAGATGGTGTTATTCTTTATGATAATATAGAGAAGGAACCTACATTAAAAGAACTAGATACAGCCGCTTACTTTGCGAGGATCTCAAACGCAAATTGTATCATTGGTTATGGTTCTTACGAAAGTTTAAACACCGCTAAGTTAGTCGCACTTCTTGCGAATAATGATGCTTTCGCAGAAGATGTTTTTATTCTGAAAAAAAATCTTAGGCTTAAAAAACCGATCCCTCTTATCTTAATCCCCACTCACCCTGTTATGGGATTAGAATGTTCTCCTACTGCCACAGTATATATGGACGATGATAGGACTGTTCGTTATTTTTCCAACGAGTTCCTTTTTCCTGAGATGGTGATCGCTGACGCTAAGATCAGTAGCTTCATGACTTCTGCAGACGTTGCAAAAGTTGGGGTGGGAATTTTAGCAGCCGCAGTAGACAGTATTCTTTCTAAATATTCGAATGAACTTACAAACTCTTCTTCTTTAAGAGCGATTGAGATCATTTATAAAAACTTGGTTCCTGCTATCAGAGACCCTAAGAACTTGCAGTATAAAAACGCGATCTTTGGTGCGAGTTTACTTGTGGGAATGTCCCACTCTTCCAGTTCATTAGGACTTTGTTATGCACTTTCTTTAGCTGCTTCTAACCTAACGAACCTGGATGTTTTCCAAGCAATGTCCATTCTTCTTCCCCACGTAATGGAATATAATCTTACTTCCTCCGCGGGTAAGTATGTGATGATCGCAAAAGCCTTGGACGAGGATATCACCAATATTTCGGTGATCGAGGCTGCCATTAAAGCTGTAGAAGGGATTCGTAAAATTTATATAGAACTCAAGATCCCTCAAAGGCTTTCTGAATATGAGGTTCGTAAGATAGATCTGCCTGGGATCGCAAGTCTTGCTTCTTCTTTTCCTTTCCTGGATTCCCTACCTAGAGAACTTCCCAAAAACGAGATCGAGACAATCTTAGTAGCCGCGTTCTAATCCGCAAAAAAACAGATTTATGTCTTCGAAAAACATTTGAAAGGCCTGGTTAGGGTCCGAGAATGGAGACTCATGAGCGAAGAATCCATAGACACGATTATCGGGGAAGACATCCAATTCCGAGGCAAACTACGTTTCAATAACGCACTGAAGATCAAGGGCCAATTCAAGGGCACCATTGAGACCACAGGCTCTTTGATCGTGGGAGAAACCGGAAGAGTCGAGGCTGATATCGAAACAGGGACCCTGGAAATCGAGGGAGACCTAAAAGGAAATATCAGCGCTGCCTCCAAAGTTTCCGTTCGCAAGACGGGAAAATTGGTCGGAGACGTTCGCACCCCGGATCTTGAAATAGAATCGGGAGCAAAATTCAGCGGAAATTGCATCATGTAATTATGCCCCAGCATGGACCGGATTTTTATAACCTACCAAATTCTTCCATCAAAGGCCTAACTCCCCTCCAATCCCATGTGTTTGGGACAAAATTCGGAGGGGCTTCTGATCCTTCTAAGGTCCTTACCCAAAATATCTCAGATCTTCCTTCTCCGTTTTTATTACCGGATATGGATGAATCTATCCGCATTCTTCAAACTGCAGTTAAGGAAAATAGATCCATCTTACTCTATGGGGATAGAGATAGCGATGGTGTTTGTTCCACGAGCCTACTCGCTAATTTTTTAAGAGGAATACATCCGGGAAAACTCACAGTAAAAACTTCCAGCGAAGAAGATTACGGACTTTGTGAACCTGCGATGAAATATGTGAGAGAGGTCAAACCTGACCTACTCGTAACACTTGACTTTGGAACAAGCAATAGTTCAGAAATAGAAGAATTGAATAAGGAAGGAATGCAGGTAATTGTACTGGATCACCACGAGATCCCGGAAAGGATACCTTCTTCTTGTAAACTGATCTCTCCTAAAAGAGGGGATTCTCTTTATCCTACCGAAAAGATCTGCACTTCCGTAATTTCATGGAAACTGATCACTGCATGGCTTTATTCTACATTAGAAAATTATAATTCCTTGGTATGGGTCCCTGACGGAGAGACATTTTTTAGCGGATCTCTTGTAAAAAACGGGATCAAACTTTTCCAAGGGGACAAATCGGATGCGGAAAAACGTTTTTCCGGTAGTTTTATAGATTGGCCTACCACTTCCAAAACCCAGTATCCTGAAAGAGAAGTTTTTTATTCTCAAATTTCTTCTTCGCCTGCAATCTGGGAACAGGTTTTGAAAAATCTGGACCTTGCTTCGATAGGAACGATCACCGACATGATGCCTCTCGTAGGAGAAAATAGGATCATAGTTAAAGAAGGTTGTTATACTCTTCAAAAGATCAAAACGGGAGAATTTTCACATCGTCCGGGTTTAGAAAAACTTTTCTCTCAATTAGATCTAGATAAGAAGAAGGTACTCTCCAGAGATTTAGGTTGGAGCATCGGTCCTGCATTGAACGCCGCAGGTAGAATGCAAAAAACGGAAGCAGCACTCGGACTTCTCCTTTCCAACTCGGACAAGGAAGCGGAATCCTTGGCAACGGACCTTCTAAAATTAAACGAAGAAAGAAGAGAAAGGACCAAAAGAAATTTATTCAGGGTAGAAGGTTTTCTGAAAAGAAAAAGAGAAAGAACGGAAAGGCCTATCCTTTTTTGTTATGAACCTGATTTTGAACCTGGTGTTTCCGGAATTGTAGCCACAAGACTTGTGGAACAATACAAAAGACCCGTCGTATTCATTGCACCCGATCATGGACATGCAAAAGGAAGTGTAAGAGCTTACGGACGAGAGAATGTTCTAAACCTTCTCAAAAAAGCGGAGAATGTTTTTCACCAATTCGGGGGCCATAAGGAAGCCGGAGGATTTTCTCTTTCCATCGATCAGATCCCGAAACTCGCAGAAATCCTTTTCCAAGAAGCGGGAAGTTGGTTGGAATCCGAAAATATTACCGGCTTACAAGAAGAGACTAAAAGTTTAGTGAGCCTGAGACCCCAAGAGTTAAGAGAAAATTTATATACCGAGCTTGGACTATTTGAACCATTCGGTATGGAAAATCCTGCTCCACTACTTTCCATAAAAGGTGCAAGAATACTTTCTTATCGTCCTTTATCAGACGGTAAACATGCAAGGTTCAAAATTTTAGCGTCTTCCGAATCTATACAATGTATTATCTGGAATAAAGCCGAAGAGTTCTCGCAAGTGTTAAGAGAAAAAGGTGAGTTGGATCTTTGGGGAAGTTTGGAAGAGAACACTTTCAAAGGAAAGACGAACCTTCAGTTCGTAATCCAATCCTTTGAATAGATCGATATCAATCCGATTCGTTAAAATCGGAATTTTCGGAATTTGATTCCGGCTGTTGTTTAGACTGCTCTCCGTTTTGGCGACCGCCCTTTCTGTTACGATCCTTAAATCTGCCACCGCCGCCTTCTCTTTCTTTGCGGTTTCGGTTTGGACGTCCTCCGCCTTGCTGTCCACCTTCTCTTCTGCCTCCGCCGCCACCGATACTATTCGGTAGGACAGGTCTTTTGCGAAGAGAGATTTCCCAGAAGAATGCGGATTGTAGGGCCTTGTCATTATTGTCCGCGATCGCATTGATCTTATAAACGTAAAACGCGTCGTAAAAGAAGTCTTTTTTGCGGAAGAAATTATTCTGAGAGGCTTTATCGTCTTCAATATGAGTAAATCTTTCTTGAGACGCAAATACCTTGATCAGCCTTTCCTTATCTTTTTTAGGAGTTCCTAATCTTTGGAAAATTGGCTCCAAAGCTAGTTTTAAGGAAGCAACTAAATGCCCCCCACTCTTCTTAGTTAAAGACTCTTCTGCAAGATCGGAAAATAAAAGTGCATAAAAGATCTGAGGAGTAAGTTCCTCTCTTTCGGAAAGAAGTTTGTCCGCGATCGCCAAACGTTTTCCAACTCTGGTTTCTAAAAACTTTTCGCCGAAGTCCGGATTTTTTCTACGTTCTCTTTCGAATGCTTCTTTAAGCAAAACTTCTAAAAGAGAATTTTGGGCCATACCTTGGAATATAAGGGAAGTTCTCCAGGTGCGGAAAATTTTATTATATTCTTCCAACATGCGGGAAGAAGAAGCTTTTTCCAGCTCATAGGCATTCTTCTTAATAGATTTGGAAGTCCCTTTATCTATTTTAAGACCTAAGAGTACTGCAAACTTTACCGCGCGCAACATTCTGACCGGATCTTCTCTAAAAGAAATATCCGGATTTCCAATCACTCTCAGTTGTCTGCTTTGGATATCTTCGTATCCGCCCACATAATCCACGATGGAATCATTACGGATATCATAGTATAACGCGTTAATTGTGAAGTCTCTTCTGGCGGCGTCTTCTTGAGGAGTACCGAATTTGTTATCACGTTTGATCAGATAATCCTGCTCTTCTACATGTTTTTCGAAACGATGTTCAGGAAGAGAACGAAAAGTACTTACCTCGATCACCTTTCCTTTGAAGAGAATATGAACGATCTTAAATCTGCGACCAATGATACGGCAGTTATTAAAGATTTTCTTAATTTGATTCGGAGTCGCGTTGGTGACCACGTCGAAATCTTTTGGTTTGCGTCCCAAAAGAAGGTCACGAACTCCTCCGCCCACGATATAGGCCTTGTATCCGAATTTATGAAGACGGTGGATGATTTTTACCGCATCCTCGTCGATCATGGTCTTACGGATCGGATGCGAATCCCGATAGAACCTCCGTCCCTCCGGATAAATAAGAATGTCGTCGACGGATCCTATTTTTTTCTTGAAGAGATTGGACAGAAATTTCATATGATGGGATAGTTAAGTCCTATAATCCCTGTCGGACCCCTACCTGCAAGTAAAAATCTATGAACAACGAGGCAAAGTTCGAAGACCGCCCCAGAGCCGCAGAAAGGCTGAAGATCAAGTATCTTCGCTTTCGTTCTTCCTGGCTAAAAATCAAAGAAAAAGGCTCTCGCAAAATTTCTTTCCTACTCGTACCTCACGATCACGAAGCTGTACTGAACATAGAGCTAAGTGTTTTTATGGCCGCGTTTTTAGGAGTGTTATCTGTCCTACTTTTTCTGCTCGCGAGTGCATTTGTAGTCTATATGAACTTCTTCTTTGTACCAAATCGGGAGTTGATCAGAGAGACTGACAATAATGTCGGGTTATTTCTTTATTATAACTCTCTTCTCAAAGATGCTAAGAAAGAAATTTCCGGATTAGAAAAGAAAACGGAACAGTTAAATCTAGTAGCTTGGGAAGAAGTTCCCTGGAAAAGAATTCTCACCTTCGATTATGTACCTGAGTTCAGCTTGAAAAAAAATGTTCCGGAATCTTCGACTAACATGGATCTATATTCCGATACTGTCGAAGGTTTCGCAGAAAGAAATATTGAATTATACAAGATCAAACATGCATTCCAAAATGCATTCGATTATCTGGAAGAAAGAGAATCGATTCTATACGCGATGCCTAGAGGCCGTCCTTTAAAACCCGGAGTAGGATTTGTGACTTCTACTTTCGGAGGAAGGGTGGATCCATTCGGTCTAGTGGAGATGGGAGAATTCCACTCGGGTATTGACTTTGCTGCAGGCGAAGGAATTCCTATCTATGCAACGGCTCCAGGTGTGATAGAAGATAATGGACAATCTGCCGGTGGACTCGGAAAAAGTATCCGTATCAACCATTTGAACGGATTTTACACTGTGTATGGACACTGCTCCGTAGTCTTTGTAGAAAAGGGACAGTTAGTCACAAGAGGCCAACATATAGGCAATGTAGGGTCCACAGGAAAGGCCACAGGTCCTCACGTACATTACGAGGTCCATATAGGTTATGATCCCCCTATGGATCCTGCAGAATTCGTAAATATGGAATAAATTTTAATCTCTCCGAAACTTTCCCGATTCGGGGAACGAATATAAGGGAAAAAAGATCCAAAGAAGGAACCATGTATAAAGTCATAGATATTCCCGGACTAGTACCTTTCGTCCAGAAATACATCAGCAGCGGTTGGGAAGGAATTTCCACATTTAGCATTTTAGTAGTCATCGCCTTTTTAGCGGCTTCTTATTTTTTACCTAAGGAATTAGAAAGAAAACATCTGGAACCTGTTCATGCAGATTGGCTTTTAATCTTAGGAGTTTTCGGAACATTCGTAGGCGCTAAGATATTTTTTATCTTCGAGATCTGGGACCAAGTATTCGTGGATACCCCAGGTTTTGACGGAAAATACCTCTATCCACTCACCCACTTCGACGGCTTCCCTGGTCGTCCAGGACTATGGTCCAGTTTATTCTCCGGAAGCGGTTTGGTATTTTATGGGGGATTCCTTTTCGGGATCTTATTCATTAGCTTATATATGATCCAAAACAAATTGGATGTAAAAGCTTACTTGGATGCCACAATTCCAAGCATGGCATTGGGTTATGCAATCGGTAGATTAGGATGTTTTGTTTCCGGAGACGGTTGTTACGGATTTGCAACTCATGCTGACATTCCGGTTTTAACATTCACCTATTGGCCAACAAGTGCAGTTCCGAGCGGCGTTCCAGTTTGGAATACTCCAGTTATGGAATCGGCCGTATCTTTCCTATTTTTCGTTTACTTCCAAAAATGGGCAAGATTCCAAAACTTCAAAAAATTCAGCTTAGGTGCTCAGTATTTAATCCTACATGGATTTGCAAGACTTGCGATTGAGTTCTTAAGAGTGAATAAAGCAGTGATCCCATTCTTCGATCCTCCTGTTCAATCAAACATTCCAGGAGCAAATGGAGAAACTACTACCTTCTTAAATGGATATTACTGGCATGGATTTTCTCAATCTCAGTACGTATCAATCGCGATCATATTGGTCGGATTATATTTCTTAGTGAAATGGAAACTCTGGGAAAAAGAACCGGTCCCGGCTTAAAAAATCTCTGAGGCTCAGTGCCTCTGCGTGAAAATGCAGCTATGAACTTCTCCGCGTCTCACTCACCTGAGGCGTGGATATTTTCACCTTTGATCGTTCTGATCATATCCGCAGTATTTAAATAATTCGTAGTTTTAAAAAGAACCTTCCCGTCTGCAGAGAAGATCACAAAGAATGGAAGTCCGATTTTTAATTCAGGGAATCTAGGATCATTCTCATATATTAGAAAATCCTTATCATCATCCTTGATCTTCAAAAGGATAGTTTTGCCTAAGGCCTGGTTCAAATTCGGATCGGAGATGGTCAACTCTTCGAAAGCCTTACAATTAGAACACCAATCCGCATAAAAATCCGCAAACACCAAACGATCTTCCGTTCGAGCAGTCTCGAATGCGGTATCAGAAATTCTATGCCACTCCAGATTTCCGTGCTCTTCTACAAGATCCTTCTTGATCCCGCCTGGAACAACACCCCAACCCGCAAGTCGGATCAAGATAGCGCTAGAACAAATTAGTCCTGTAAGAAGTAATGCCTTCTTCATTCTTTCTGTGCGGAGAAGGGATGCAGGTTGGTAATAATATGCAGTGGCCAAAACTCCAAGAGCAGCAACCAAGATACCAACACTCAAATCCGTCGGAACAGACCATAATTGCATTGCCTTAGTATAATAAGACCAGGCAAAATAGAAGACCACAAATCCTAAAACGATCTGTATCCATCTAGTCCATTTACCACCACGAGGAAGAGAAAGACCGAACACTCCTAAAAATAAAAACGGCAATCCTAAACCAAGCCCGAACAAGGCCATCTTAAACGCGGAAACCGCTAAAGAATAAACGCTGATACTTTGGACCCCGGCAGTCACTTGGATAAGAATCGCAACTACGATCGGGCCCACACAAGGAGAAGATAAAAAGCCCGCTCCCATTCCCAAAAGGAAGGTTCCCTTCCAACCTTGGCAGCCTTTCCATTCTTTCACAGGGAAAATCGGTAGATGCAAAATTCCTAATGAAGCAAGTCCTAATAAAAAGATAATTACGGCTAAAAATAGATTCGTTCCTGGAAATCTTAGAACGGTATTAAACGCTCCACCTGAAACTCCTGCCACGAGACCGAAACAAAAATACATGGAGGCCAACCCGGCATAATACACCAAAGGATGGAACATTTTGTTGGTGGCAGTTTCTCCCCTTGCTTTTATGATCCCGACTGTGATTGGATACAAAGGATAAACGCAAGGAAGAAGGCTCGCGCATAATCCTCCCAAGACCAGAAAGATTGCGGAATGAAATCCGAACTCAGAACCTGAAATTCCGGTTTCCAGCCATCTGTTTAGAGAAGACATCCAGGATTCAGAAACTACCTGGGATTGGGCCTGTAACGAGCTAGTTAGGAAAAAGAAGAATATTAGAAGTCCGGCTCTGTGGCCGAACATTGAGGAAAGAAGGATCCGAATTTTCTTCATGAGATGGACGATTAGACCCAAACAGGATTTGTCTTTCTCCTAAGATTCATTATCGGCTCCATAACCTCGAAACCAAGTTGCGATTTCTAAAAGTATGGTCAATCCTGAATTCCCGGAAGGACACCCCTAGATTTGGTCCGTACTTGTTTGGACGATGCGGAAAGGTAGAAAGGACAGAAAAAGCCCGGTCCTTTTCTAAAAAAAGACCGGGCATCAGATGAACGACTCCTCAGATGGCGAACTGAAGAGTGAGTGAGAAATAGGTACTATTTCGATCGAAATTGAATTGTTTTTGGTTTTTGATCGCGTCTCCCGCGTAAAGAACAGTGGCTCCTGCCCAGATCGAGAAGTAATCATTGATCTTCTTGATATAAATCAGATCATACTCCAGTAAAAGTCTGTGTCCAGGTTGCCAATTTTTCAGGAATGGATTATTACCGACGTTTTCAGTACTTCCTGTAACAGCCTTGTTCGCGACAAAATTTCCGTTCGCATCATAACCTGTGCTTCCTGTAACTGCAGTCCTATTACCGTCATACCATGCGTCTTGGACTTTATCCTTACGAATATCGTAGATTGCAAAAATGAATCTTCCCCATGTCTCATCATAGTATTGGAGATGAATGGAAGAAGTTCTTACGTTCGCCCAGAAGGCAGCGTTCGCAATACCGTTCCCTGAATCGAAATAAGGGAATCCTCCGGATCTTGTAGCAAATAAAGGATCCCAGGTTGCTGATTTTCCGTCAGTTCTGTTCGGGTCACCGGAAGCTCTTGCGAATTGTACTCCAATACGGAAACCTTTATAGTTATAACCGGTTTGGGCCAAGAAGAAGGAAGCGTCATGCTGAACTGTTTCCTTGTAGGCAGCATGTTTGTTCGCGCCGGTTCCGATGGTAGTATTCAAAGTATCCCAGGAAGCGTTTATCGTCTGACCGGTACTTCCTGTTTGGGCTGCATATTCTACACCCCAGTCCCAAGATTTTCCTGCAGGAAGACTTCTACCGGATGCGGTTCTATTGCTTAAACGAATACCAGTGGTGAATAGATTGTCCCGACCGTTTGTTCTTAGATTCGGATCTACAAGAGGCCCGGAAGCTGTGGTAGTATTGTATTTTTTGATAACACCGATCTCATACAAATCTACCACTAACTCTTCGGAAGGTTTCCAAGTATTGTATAAGAATGCAAGATAAGTATCATTAAGCGCACTTGCCCCGCTGACTTTCTGGTTATTTGCGGTTACAAACCCGTTAGGACCATTACTCTCTTCTGCAAGAACAGTATAACCTGCATGTGTAGACCATGTTTTGGTATCAAATGCAACTCTTACCCCATCGAAAGAGTTACCGATCTGACTATCATTCCGAGCACCTATGATCCTGGAATCTCCATAAGAGAAAGTCTGGCGACCTAAATACATTTTTGTATAAGGAAGAAAATCCTTCCAGATCACATAAGCTTCTCGTACGTCCGTATTATTTTTTACAGGAATCTGACTTCCAGGAGCATATGCCGTTCCGATAGAATTCGTAAAAGAAGTAGGACCATATCCCGTTCCACTCGGGTCTTTATACTGTCCATAGAGACGAGTATCTTGGATGGTTAATTTCACCGCGAATGATTCATTGATATCCAAAAGAGTCCAGAACTGGCTGTTTTGGGTAACGTAGTTTTTGGAATCACTTGTAGATTTGTCAAAATCTTGGTTATTAAAATTTTCGAATCTAGGACGGATCTGTATACCGAAGCGAAGATTATCAGTGATCCAAAGATTTGGGTTTTTCTTAACTGTATCCTGGTGTTCCGGAGTTAAGAGTAAGGTACCAAGTAATTCCCCGTCTAACTTACCTTTCCAAGGACTTTTATAAGGGGGAGCGGGAGGTTTTTCCTTCTCCTTTTCTTTGTCCTTAGCATCTGCATTACTAGTCGCAGTTGCAGGAGTAGTTTGAGTAGAAGGAGCAGTAGTTTTTTCTTCTGCAGCAGGCTTGGCCGGAATAGTCTCCGCCTGTGTCACTGTCTCCTGTTTAGGAGGCTCTACACCTTGGGCCCATAGGGTTCCCAATCCGAAAAGTCCGAAGGACAAAAAGAGTCGGACTGGTAAGAGTGAATTTTTTTTGTTCCGACTCGGTCGGCTTGTAACTGTATTTTTTAACATATGGGGAGTCCCTTATTTTGGATTAAAATCCAATATAGCGGATATAAATCGGAGTTTAACAGATTCTGTAAACAATTTATTTGATATTTTCTTAGATTTTTTGACCTTCAGTCGCTTTTTTAATTTAAAAACTCGCATTTATCATGCCAAATTGTCTCTTCCTCTGCTAAAGTAGAATATTTCGAAACTTCTTTTCCATCCAGGATTGTACAGAAAGACCGATAGAATAAGATAGAATGCTCAGAGAGACCAAATATATAGCTAGAGCCAGCATCTTAGTCTTTCTGCTATTCTCCCCTACATTACAAAAATTGAATTCAATTCCCGTTTCCATCAGTACGGAACCGGACTTGGATTATAATTACGAATACGAAAAGAATGGTGTATATACCAAGTTTTCCGATTGGGTGCCCTATAAACTCCATAAATGGGAACCGAAGTTTTTAGAAGATTATTACGAGATGTACGGTCTCAAACTTCATTATAAAGAGAATGAGCTCAGAAGGAATATATTCTTCTTAAAAGCAGGTTTACAAAAAAGATTCCGGCATCCAAGAAATGCACTCTGCAGAGTAACTAACGAAGAAGAATATCATAAATATAGACTTCTGATCTTTATGCACATGAATCTGCAGATTATGAGATCTTATATGAGGATCGCTTCTCAATTCGATAAAAGGCATTTATATTTTTATAATTTAGATTTTGCCCACGAGCTCAAACAATCCTTCGAAGTAGCTGATTCATTCTACAAAGAGGCTATTCCTTATTGGGAAGCTTCCAGAAAATACGCGGACCAAGCCTCAGAGATTGATTATGATCTGGATCTAGGAACGATTGAAACGGAAAGATACGAGATCATCACAGGTAAATTAGACTTCGGACAGATAATCTCCGATCATAGAGAAAGGCTGACTAAAAAAAGAGAAACTGTAGGGGCATATTTGGCTAAATATCCGGAAGCGGATAAACCGAACCTAGATCAGATCCCTTAAATTTTGCTATAGATCTTCTAAACAAAAAGTATCGATCCTAAACTTAAAGCCGAATCAGTTCCCATTTGTTTTCTATAATCTTTTGATCAATGAACTCTGATGGACTTAAATAAATTGTTAGGACTTTTATTGATTCATTAACAGGGATCCATAGCAGATTTAGGGACTGTACGCCTGCAATTTCTTCCGCAGATATATAAGGAAAAAAGTTCCTTAAAACCACTTCTTTATTTATCTTTATACGAGGAATTCTTGAGCTTATAACAGCTGCCTCAACAGGAAATTGATCTTCAAAATCATTCGTTAGATTAATTACCGGATGTCCAATGACTAAATTAACTTGTTGTTCTTTCAAATAACTTATCTTAGAAAATCTTTTATGCCCGCTCTTCATATATTCGGCAGCTAGAAATTTATCCGGATTTCGAACATTAGTATCCATTAGGCCAAGCATATCTAATGTATAAAGTTTTGAATAATAAGGAATAGCTCCTGCGGGTGTTAAGGCTATTCTGACTTGAGAATTTCCGAAATATTCTTGGAATTTTTTACCGATCAAACTCCAATTTTCATAGGGAGATTTCAGATGTCTTTCCAACATACGAGTAGTTTCTACTGTCGAAAAATTCGAGATAGGCTCCAAAAAGAACCTATCTTGTAATCTGAAATAATAAGAAGAAATACTAGTAACGATTAACATGGAGCCTATTAATAAGCTCGCCTTTGCTTGTTCTTTAAAAATAAGAAATAAAGCTAATACTATTGGAGGGAAAATAGGTATTATAAATCGAAATTCCATAAAGTCCCCTCCCACCCAGAGTATATATAAGGAGATCAATCCAACCAAGGATCCTATATAACCCAAAAAGGAATAAAATTTGAAATTTGATCTATAAAACGCGAACAGAATCCCTAAAATTAAAAATGGACCAATAGAATATATAGATAAGAATATTTGAAAATATTCCAACCCAGCAATTAAACTATCCGTATTTTTACCGCCCACCTTGGCGTTAAATGTATTCGGTAAAATACTGCCGTAATAGCTCAATTTCCATAATAACCATGCACCAATAATAAATGCGAAAGGAATAGAAATTAGTGCTAAAAATCGAATCGACTCACTCTTTTGATTCCTTATATTATATAATAAGAAAAGTCCAGTTACCAAGGCGACTAAACCGGCATCCATTCGAGTAAGGACCAATAACGCAAGAGCGACACTCATTAATATCAAAGATAAAGCCGAATACTTAGATTGATCATAAATTCTTAATGTGATATAAGAAACGACGCTGATCAAGAAAGTGATTAATGAGGTCTCGAGTCCTCCTGTCGCATACGAAGAAAAAGAATAATTAAAGCCTAATAAAAAGAGAAATCCTATTATATAAAATTCGTCGGATTTGAATAAGGACTTAGCGATTCTAAACCAAACCGATAAGGTCCCTAAATAGAAAAATAAACCCAAATGAATGGAGAATTTTTCAGGAGGTATCCCAAGCGGGATTCCTAAAGAAACTAATAACATCCAAAGAAAGTTAGTGTATCCTTCTAGATATTCTCCGGGATTGAATACGATCCCAAGTCCCTTTACAAAATTTTCCGAATACCGAAAAGTTATGAATGCGTCGTCTTGTAAAAATTTATTCTGGTACGCAAAGTACGTGGACCATACTATAATGATAAAGGGTGTAACTTTAAGAAAAATTTCTTTGAATCTATTAATTTTGAATTCTTTCAGAAAATTACCATTCATTACAGGACATCCATTAAGTAAAAATCACTTATTATAGGATGTCTATGCTCTTAATCTTATCGCATTTGTCAAGAACGGGGTAATCTGCCCTTCTCAAATAAAAAACCCCGAGAAATCTCGGGGTTTTTTAATCCATACTGAATTCTTACGATTAGCAAGAATAAGTAGTAAGGAACTCGAATGGGTGAGGACGTCCTTCCCAAGGCCAAATTTCGGTTTCGAATTTGTAAGCTTTGTAGGTTTGGATGAACTCTTCGGTAAATACATTTCCTTTTTTGAAAATTTCTTTACCAGCCAACATATGCTCAACTGCTTCTCTAAGAGTGTGAGGCATTTGTTGGATTCCCTTCTCACGGATCTCATCCAGAGAAAGTTCGAACAAGTCTTCTTCCCGAGGTGGTCCCGGATCGATCTTGTTCTGAATTCCGTCAAGTCCTGCCATAAGCAATGCAGCAAATGCAAGATAAGGGTTCGCAGAAGAATCTGGGAAGCGGAACTCAACACGTTTAGCTTTTTCGCCGCTAACGAACGGAATTCTCGCGCAAGCGGAACGGTTCTGAGCAGAGTAAGCTAAGATCGCAGGAGCTTCGA